>JAYVNY010000290.1:0-20949 GCA_043758205.1 Akkermansia sp. | reverse complement strand
CCGCCGCTCACCTTCGCGCGCGTCAATCTGTTGCGCGCAAACCCGGAGCAACTCTGCGAGCAATGGTTGCGCGAACGCGTGGACGCGAAACTCGTCCCGCTCGACTGGGCGAAGGACGCGCTTGTCTTTGAACTGAAATCCTTTCCGCCGCTCGCCACGCTGCCAAGTTTCACAAGCGGACAGTTCTACATCCAAGACCCCAGCACGCTCCTCGCCGTCATGGAACTCGATCCGCAGCCCGGCGAAACCATCCTCGACCTCTGCGCCGCGCCCGGCGGCAAAACCGTCTTCATCGCCGAGCGCATGAAGAACGAAGGAAAAATTCTCGCCCACGACACCGCGCCCGAGCGTTTGAAGCTGGTGGAAGAAAACTGCCAGCGCCTCGGCGTCACTTGCGTTGAGATGGTCACGCCCTCGTCGCTCGACTCTCGCCCCTCGACCCAGTTCGACCGTATCATCATTGACGCGCCCTGCAGCAACACCGGCGTCATGCGCCGCCGCGTGGACTTGCGCTGGCTCATTCGCGACAAGGAAATCACCCGGCTCCGCACCACGCAGTTGCAGTTGCTCACCGACGCCGTGCCGCGCCTCAAACCCGGCGGCGTCCTCGCCTACAGCACTTGCAGTCTCGAGTCGGAGGAGAACACCGCCCTCGTGCAAGAATTCCTCGCCGCCCACCCTACGATGCTCCTAGAGCGCGAATGCGCCCTGACGCCCTGGCAGGACGGCGTGGACGGCGCCTACGTGGCACGGATGGTGAAAGGCGGGTGAAAAGTCTTCCGAATCAAGGTGAGGAGATGCGGACGCTCGAGTCAGCAGACCTGCCCGACTTCGTTCAAACATCTGGAACAAGCTTTCGCACCGTCCGTGGGGCGGGATGCCCGCGCGCGAGTGGCGGTCCTTCGAGAAGCTCCCCGGTTAAACCCTTGGGGGATTTTGTCTTTCCACCGGCGCGCTGACTCCGTTCAACTGGCGATTAACAACGCATTGCCCATGACACTTCACATTCATCGTTCGCTGATGGCGGCGGCACTTTTCATGTTCGCTGCGGTGGCGCCGTCCGCCTTCGCACAGGAAAAAAAGGAGCCGGAGACGCCCGCGACCTCCGCCGCGAGCACCCACTTCTATGAGTTCGTCAACGCCACCGGGAAATTCACCGACGACCAGATCAGCTGGTCCTTCGGCGAGCCAGGGCCTTACACCACGTTCGCGCAGGCCCGGAACGCGCCGCCGAAAATCGGCGGCGGCGGGCGCATGTATTTCAAGATTGAAGTCCCGGCCACCGCCGGCGGAAAGCCCCAAGTCTATAAGGATTTCATCGAGTTCACGCACAACCGTACCGGCTGGTACGGCAATACCACGCAGGTGGACGAGTTCGTCATTCCAATCACCATTGAACTCTTCGAGGCCAACGGCACGTCGCAGAAAGTGGGCATCACCGAGTCGCGCGCGGCGCTCTTCGCGGCGTTTAAAAAGGACGCGCCCAAGGAATTTCAAGCCTGCGTCCAGGGTCTGGACCGCATCGTCTCGCCGTATCGCGCGGACTTTCGGAAGGGGATGACGAACGGGAATTATTTCGACCGCTACATCAATGAAGTGTGGGCGATGTATGCGACCGAGAAGACCACGCCGGGCGGCTGGAGCGGGAAGGTGATGGAGGGCGCGCTCATCTTTTCCAAGCCCGGCGAAAAGGATTACGTCCTGCGCCAGAAGCCCACCACGCAAGACGTGCTGCTGGGTGAACATGAACTGGCCAAATCCGCCGCCTTCTGCTCGGCCATCAACCGCCACGTCCTGGCCGATCCCGGCGACTGGCGAAACCGCGCCGCCTATTACCAGACCGAGCCGTATAATTTTTACGCCAAGTTTTTCCACGACCACAGCCTGCGGAATCTGGCCTACGGTTTTTGCTACGATGACTTCGGCGAGCAGGCGGCCTACTTCATGGGACGCAACCCTGTGAGGCTGGTGGTTACCCTCCGTTGGGACGCGCCGCCGGCGCGGTGAGGGATTCCTCGGGCCAGGGTTGGTCCACCCGCGCCAGCGGCTCGTGGTGTGGTTCAGCCTGAGTGCTCCCAGGCCCACCGAGTATTGGCCTGATAAATGGGCGCGAATTTCAAGCTCAAGCAAATTCCCCAACCTCTTGCGTCTTATCCCGACCGGACGCTCACGCTCACGGGCCTGAGCAACAAAGTGCGCGGACTGGGGACGGCCACAGACGTGGCATGTTCTGCCTGCTCACTGGCCTCGAATTGTTTCCCGGCAACATCCAAGGAGTGGTGGCACGCCGCAAACAATCCCTTGGCTTCAACCCGTTGCTTCGGGGTGGGGATTCGGTCATCTGATTACCCACGACTGGCGGCGGGAGAAAGTGCTCCGCCGCACCTCGTGCGCTTCGTAACGATCCTTTGTCGGACGGCTGAATTTCACTTAACGTGCGGTCGTTCCCAAAAAACAATCGTATGCGAATTTTTCTCGTTCTCAGCCTGTGCCTGGCCCTTGGTGGCGGTGTTTTCCAATCCCACGCCGGCGTCGTCATCAATGAATTTCTCTCCGAAAACGATGGCGGTCTTGCGGATGAAAATGGCGACACGCCGGACTGGATCGAGCTGTTTAACAACTCCGGCTCGCCGGTGAACCTCGGGGGCTGGCGGCTCACCGACACACCCACGAATCTTGCGAAGTGGTTTTTCCCCGCCACGAACCTGCCGGCGGGCGGCTTCCTCGTCGTCTTCGCGTCGGGCAAGGATCGCGCGACGAATGGTGCGCCGCTGCACACCGGTTTTCAACTCAGCAGCGCCGGCGGCTATCTCGCACTCGTGGACTCGAACGGCGTTGTGGCCAGCGCGTTCAACTACCCGGCGCAACACCGCAACGTCTCGTTCGGGAACGGCCTTTCGAATTCGCCCGCCACGGCGTTGCTCGCGACCAATGCCGCCGCCCGCTGGTTGATCCCATCCGATGACTCGCTTGGATTGACGTGGACCGCGCCCGGTTTTGATGCCTCGGCATGGCTGGCGACCAATACGCCGTTGCGCTACGACGTGTCGCTGGATGGAGGGGCGTTTCGCATAGACTTCAATGCGCGCTCGGCCAACACAGAAGCAAACACGCAGGTCGGCTTCAACAGTTTCATCATTGGCGGGACCGGGATCCAGAGCACAAGTATTACGCGCACCTATGGCGGGTTCAATGTGACCATTTCTCCTTCCGCAGCCAGCATCACCTACGATGATCGGGCGCGCACGTCGCCCTCCAATGGCGGCTCTCTGACCACGGCGAACCTTTATCGCGACTTTGTTTTCTCGGCCTTCAACTCGATCAATTCCGGTACGAACGGGATCGACCTCTTGGTCACGGGTCTCATGCCTGGGTCAAACTACGTCTGCAAAGTGTGGTCCTTCGATGCGAGCAGTATCACGGGAAACAGAATTTCGGACTGGTTCGCCAACGGCCTCATGGTGACGAACAATTACAGTTTCATCGGCTCCACCTTGCCGGCCAATGATAATGCCAGCCAGTTCTCGTTCACGGCCACGGCGACCAACACGGGCGGCATCCTGATCGCCGGCCGGCGCGACACCAGTTCGCTCGCCAGTCAACCCGCCGTCTTCATCAATGCGCTGCAACTGGTCCCCGTGGTTCCCTCCCCGGCTACCAACGGGAACGTGGCGGCGCTCCGGGGCCAGAACTCATCGTTGTACCTGCGGCAATCCTTCACCGTCGCCGATCCGGCTGCGTTCAACTCGGTGACCTTGCGAATCAAATACGACGACGGCTTTGTCGCTTACTTGAATGGCGTGGAAGTCGCACGCCGCAACACTCCCGCGAGTCCGGTTTGGAACACCGCGGCGACTGCGGCGCACTCTGGTCTGGTGGCGGAAAGCATTTTGTTGCCGGAGGCGGCTTCACTTTTGGTCACCGGGAACAATGTCCTGGCCGTGCAAGGGCTGAACGTCAGCGCGGATGACGCAGACTTTTTGCTGGAGCCAGAATTGATGGCCACGTTTTCCACCGTTACGAGCAATCGCTTTATGACCCCACCGACGCCCGGCACCTTGAACAGCTTGGGCTACGCCGGCGTCGTGGCCGACACCAAGTTCAGCGTGAACCGCGGATTTTTCGACGCCCCCTTCTCACTCTCGATCACCTGCGCCACGGCGGGCGCGAGCATTTACTTCACGACGAACGGCGCCGCGCCGTCCCCCGCGAATGGCTTCCTGCACACCGCGCCCATCAGCATCACGGGGAACAGCTTCATCCGCGCGCAAGCGTTTCTTGCGGGCTGGATCCCGAGCGGCATAGACACGCACAGCTACATTTTCCTGACCGATGTGCTCCGGCAGTCGAACAACATCCCCGGCTACCCCACGATCTGGCAGGCGAGCTACCCCGCCGATTACGCGATGGATTCCAATATTGTGAGCCATCCGGTCTATGGCACCACGATCAGTAACGATCTGCGCTCCATTGCCACACTGGCCATCGTCTCGGACCAGAATGGGCTGTGGAATTCCACGACCGGCATTTACCCGAACCCGACCAGCATCGGACTCGCCTGGGAACGTGCGGCGTCGGTGGAACTGATTCGCGGCGATGGCCACACCGAGTTCGCGACCACCTCGAAACTGCAAGTCCACGGCAACGCCAGCCGCGACAACGTCCGCACCCCGAAGCACTCCCTCGGTCTCGCCTTCAACAGCGACTACGGTCCCACGCTGCTCGACTACGATTGGTTCGGCGGCGGAGTAACCAAGCAGGACGGCATCGTGCTGCGCTCCTGCGGATTCGTTGATGGCTGGGCCGGGCGCTACGCGGACAGCGGAATTTACACGAGCACCGAAACCGGCGAGACGTTCCGCGGCCTGCGCTATCGGCCGGAGAACACCTGTTACTTGCGCGACGTGTGGATGAAGGATTCGTTCCGCGCCATGGGCTGGAACGCCAGCCGCAGCAGCTTCGTCCACCTCTACCTCAACGGTCTCTATTGGGGGCTCTACGAACCGTCCGAACATTTGAACTCCTACTACTTCAGCAAACGTCTTGGTGGTGATGAGGGCGCGTGGGATGTCGTGGTGGGCGAGGATAACAACGGCCCGCCCGTGCTCGTGGATGGCTCGCTCACGGATTGGAACAGCGTGCTCGCACTGGCCAACGCGGGCGTGGCGAACGAGTCGCAGTACCAGGCCATCGCTGCGGTGGTCGATCTCGACAACCTCATTGACTACATGATGCTGCACATCTTCGGCGAGTCCGAGGACTGGCCGCGCCACAACTGGTACGCCGCCCACCGCCGCGCGACGAATGGCGTGCCCGCGACCAAGTTCACCTTCACGGTTTGGGATCAGGAGTTGACGCTCGACCGTCTGGTGCGCCGCAACCGCATCAACGTCGGCAACGGAACCGATGGCGCGGGCGAACTCTACAGCCCGGCCCGTGTCTACGCGCAGTTGCGCGCCTGGCCGGAGTTCCGCGTGCGCTTTGGCGACCGCATCCAGAAACATTTCTTCAACGGGGGCGCGCTCACGCCCAGCAACAACGTGGCGCGCTTCCTTGGTTCCGCGTCCGGGATCAGCAACGCCCTCACCGGCGAATCCGCGCGCTGGGGTGACGCGCGCAAGACCGGCGTGCCCGCCGGGCAGACCGGCACCGGCCAGACCTTCACGCGCAACGAATGGTGGCAGCCCGAGGTGGACAAGATGGTAACGAACTTCTTCCAGCACCTCACCGCCGACAACGTGGCGCGCTTTCAGGTCGGCAATTTGTATCCGCTCGTTGGCGCGCCGGTCTTCAGCCAGTTCGGCGGCGCGGTGAGCAACGGGTTTGCACTCACCCTCACGCACACGAACGCGGCAGGGACGATCTACTTCACCACGGACGGCAGCGACCCGCGCGTGTATGGCAGCGGCGCGGTCGCCGGCGGCGCGCAGTCATTTTCCACTCCGATTCCAATCAACTCGCCGACCGTGGTGCGCGCCCGCGTGTTGAGCGGCGCGACCTGGAGCGCGCTCGCCGAGGCGGTGTTTTATCCGCCGCAGGATTTGTCCAAGCTCGCGCTCACGGAACTGATGTACAACCCTCCGAAGATTGGTCAGATTGATGGCGATGAGTTTGAGTTCATTGAGTTGAAGAACGCCGGGACGAACACGCTGAACTTGTCCGGCCTGACCTTCAGCGGGATTGGCTTCACGTTCACGAACGGAACGTTGCTCGCGCCCGGAGAGTTCCTCGTGCTCGTGCGCAACACCGCGACCTTCGAGTTCAAATATCCGGGCGTGACCTATCACGGCCTCTACACCGGCTCGCTGAACAACGGCGGCGAAACCATCACGCTCTCGCACGCGCTCGGCGGCACGATCTTCTCAGTCACGTACGACGATGTCGCGCCGTGGCCGGTGATGCCGGACGGCTTCGGCTTCTCGCTCGTGCCGGTGAATCCAGGCCTGACGCAAGCGCCCGACGATGGCGCGAAGTGGCGCGCGAGCAGCGCGCCCGGCGGCTCGCCCGGTGCGGATGATCCCGCGCCCGCCGTCGCGCCCGTGGTGATCAATGAGGCGCTGACGCACACCGACCTGCCGTTCGTGGACCGCATCGAGCTGTTCAATCCCACAGCAACGAACGTGAACATCGGCGGCTGGTTCCTCACCGACGATGCAAGTGTGCCGAAGAAATTCCGCATCCCGAACGGCACGATAATTTTGTCCGGCGGCTTTGTGAACTTCGATGAATCCCAGTTCAACACCACGCCCGGCACGAACGGCAGTTTCTCGCTCGGGTCCAGCGGCGAGCAGGTTTACCTCTTCTCGGGCGACGTGAGCGGAAACCTCACCGGCTGGTCGCACGGCTTCGCCTTCGGCGCGGCGGCGAATGGCGTGACGTTCGGGCGTTACCTCAACAGCGTGGGCGACGAACAATTTCCGGCGCAACTCTCGCCGACCTTCAACGCCGCGAACTCCGGCCCGCGCGTCGGGCCGTTGGTCATCAATGAGATTCACTACCACCCGGTCAACATCGCCGACTCGTTTGTGGAATTGAAAAACATCACGGCCACTAACGTGGCGCTGTTTGCCGCCGCAAATCCGGCGAACACCTGGCACTTGGACGGCGTGGGCTTCGCGTTCCGCACGAACGTCATCGTGCCGCCCGGTGGACTTGTGCTGATTGTCAGAAGCAACATCAGCAGCTTCATCGCGAACCACGCAGTGCCCACGAACGTGCCCGTGTTCACTTACGAACTGCTCGGCGCGTTGCAGCAGAGCGGCGAGCGCCTCTCGCTCACGCGCCCCGACGCGCCGGACACGAACGGCGTGCCCTACATCGTGGTGGATTCGGTGCGTTACAACGACAAGGCCCCGTGGCCCGCCGCCGCCGACGGCAGCGGCCCGTCGCTCCAGCGCAAGTTCGCGAATCAATACGGCGACGACCCGATCAACTGGCAGGCCGCGACCGCCACGCCGGGCCGCGAGAACGCCTCGCCCGACAGTGACGGCGACGGATTGCCGGATGATTGGGAACAAGCCAACGGAACCCTGGTCAACACGCCCGACGCGAGCGATGACTACGACGGCGACGGCTTCACGAACTATCAGGAGTATCTCGCCGGCACGCATCCGAATGATCCGCAGAGCCGGTTGCGCGTTGAAAGCGTGGTGCTGGCAGGCGGCGGCGGCATGGACTTCCAGTTCACGGCCGCGTCGAACCGCACCTTCACCGTGCAGTTCAAAGATTCACTCAACGCCCTGGGCTGGTCGTTGCTGACGAACATCGCCGCCGCGCCACAGACGCGCGTGATTCAAATCACCGTGCCGCCGACCAACAGCGCGAGATTCTTCCGCCTGGCCGTGCCGTAGTGGCGTCGGGAAGACGCACCCATCATCTGGAAAACAATCAGCCGTCGCTTCCCGGCGACGGCTGCAACTTTTCTCTGCGTCAATGCGGCGGTTCAGAGCAACTCGCCGCTGCGGTCCAGGTGGCGCGCGAGTTGGAGGCGCTCGATGGCGTTCTCCACCACGTAGCGCTTCAGCCCCGGCGGCAGCACGTCAATGGTGGGGCCTTCGATGAATTGCGTCTTCAGCGCGCGGCTGATGACGTTCACGACGCACCACTTCAACATGCCGAGGTTTTCCTTGCGGAACTTTTTCAACTCGGAAGCGAGGGGCGGGAGCTTGGGACGCACGCCGCGAAAGTCCGCGTTCGTCGAGCAACTGCGCTCGATTTCCTCGGAGGCGAAAACCCCGGTCGCGAGGGCGAAGGCCATCGTGTTCAACAACGCCTTCGGCTCGAAGTCCGGGTGCTTGCGGAGCAACTCCAGGAGGTCGGGGTTGGTCCAGTTCAACGTGGCCACATCGGCCATGATCCAATCGCGCAATTGCGCTGCGGGCACCCACACGCTCAGGTCGAGTGGGATGGTCAGTTCAGCCTGCGCTTCAGCTCTGAGTGGCTGTTCAAGTGTCGCATTCATAACGCTGCGAATCTCGCAGGGCCGTGTGACGAACAAATGGCATCGTCATCACGTTCCAGAAACTCCCCGGGGCCTCCCCAATTCGGCGGACTGACAGTTTGCAGCCCTATCCATCACTTTTATGTCTTGATGTGACAAAGGCGTGACAACTTCCGAGGGTCCCGCCTACATACCGCGCGTGAACCCTGACCAACCGGCATGAACATCATCAGTGGTTCACTGCGCCGACCGCTCACGGTCGTGGTGCTCGTCGTCGCCGTCGCGCTCGGGGCGTGGATCGCGTTGCAGCGTATGTCGCGCGACGTGTTCCCACCGCTGGGCATCCCGACCATTTACGTCGCGCAACCGTTCGGCGGCATGGACCCGGCGCAGATGGAGGGCTACTTCACTTACTACTACGAATATCACTTCCTCTACATCACCGGCATCGAGCATGTGGAATCGAAGTCGATCCAGAGCGCTTCGATTATGAAGCTGCAATTCCATCCCGGCACCGACATGTCGGCGGCGCTCTCGGAGACGGTGGCGTACGTGAATCGCGCGCGCGCCTTCATGCCGCCGGGCACGCCGGGTCCGTTTATCACGCGTTTCGACGCGGGGAGCGTGCCGGTCGGTTATCTCGTCTTCTCCACCACAAACGAGTTGCGCACCGTCGGTCAGATGCAGGACGCCGCCCTCAACATGGTGCGGCCTTTGTTCGCCACCTTGCCCGGCGTCTCGGCCCCGCCACCGTTTGGCGGCAGCGCCCGCACCATCCTCGTGAACGTGAAGCCCGATCGGATGCGCGCTTACAATTTGTCGCCCGATGAAATCGTGAACGCGCTCTCGCAGGCGAACATTGTCAGTCCGTCGGGCAACATGAACCTCGGCGACAAGTATCCGCTCGTGCCCGTCAACGCCGTGGTGAAGAACATCAAGGACCTCGAAGCCACGCCGCTCCGCGTGAGTGATGGGAAAGGCGTGTTCATCCGCGACGTCGCGACAGTCGAGGACGGCAGCGATCTCGTGACCAGCTACGCCCTCGTGAACGGACGCCGCACCGTCTATATGCCCGTCACCAAACGCAGCGACGCCAGCACGCTCTCCGTCGTCGAGTTGGTGAAGGCGAACCTGCCGAAGTTCAAGAGCGCCGTGCCCGACGACATCAACGTCACCTACGAGTTCGACCAGTCGCCCGTCGTCACGCGTTCGATCAAAGACCTCGTGAAGGAAGGAGCCATCGGGACGGTGCTCACGGGCTTGATGGTGCTGCTGTTCTTGCGCGACTGGCGCAGCGCGTTCATCGTCGTCGTCAACATTCCGCTGTCGCTGCTCGCCGCGTCGTGCGCACTTTGGATCAGCGGACAAAGCATCAACCTGATGACGCTCGGCGGCCTCGCGCTCGCCGTCGGCATCCTCGTGGATGAAGCGACGGTGGCGGTGGAGAACATTCACGCCTACCTCGCGCGCGGCACCTCGCTGGCCCGCGCCGCGCTCGACGCCACGCGCGAGACGGCGCTGCCGCGCTTGCTCGCCATGTTGTGCGTCCTCGCCGTGTTCATCCCGGCGTTCTTCATGCAGGGCGCGGCCAAGGCGCTCTTCGTGCCGCTCGCGCTGGCGGTGGGTTTCTCGATGGTCGCGTCGTTCATTCTGTCGAGCACGCTGGTGCCGGTGTTGAGCGTGTGGTTCTTGCAGAGTTCGGAGCGCCGAGCATTTGCTCGGCACGAAGGGCAAAGCGGTCACGCCCCTGCCGAGCAGATGCTCGGCGCTCCGATCCACGACACCTCGTTCTTCGCCAAACTTCAATCCGCCTACGCCCGCCTGCTCTGCCCCATCGTCGCCGTGCGCTGGCTGCTTGTGCTCGTCTATCTCATCGCCTCGCTCGGCATCGTCTGGTTCGTCGGCAAAAAGCTCGGCACGGAAATTTTCCCAAGTGTCGATTCCGGCCAGCTCGCATTGCGTCTGCGTGCGCCCACCGGCACCAAGGTCGAGAACACCGAGCAACTTGCGCTCAAAGTCCTCGAACTCATCAAGCGCGAAGCCGGCGCGGACAACGTCGCGCTCACCATGGGACTCGTCGGCGTCCACGCGCCGAACTATCCGGTGAACCTGATCCACCTGTGGAACGGCGGACCGGAAGAGGCGCACTTGTCCATCCAACTCAAGCCGCACGCGCCCGTGAAGGTCCCAGACTTTAAGGAGAAACTCCGCGCGGTGTTCGCCGCTGAGTTGCCCGACGTTCGCTTTTCTTTCGAGCCGAGCGACATCGTGAGCCGCGTGATGAGCTTCGGCTCGCCCACGCCCATCGAAGTCGCCGTCAGTGGCCCGAGCCTCGCGGTCAACAAGGAACACGCCGACAAAATTTACGCGAAGCTGAAGGAGATTCCCGCGCTGCGCGACGTCCACTTCGCCCAGTCGCTCGATTTCCCGACCGTGGATGTGAACGTGAACCGCGAGCGCGCCGGCCTGCTCGGCGTGAAGGTCGGTGACGTGACGCGCTCGCTCGTCGCGGCCACCACGTCGAGCCGTTTCACGGTCGCGAACTACTGGGCCGACCCCGGCTCCGGCATCGCCTTCTCCGTGCAGGTGCAAATCCCGCAGACGAAGACCACCTCGCTCGAAGATTTGAAAAACATCCCGGTCACCGGCAGTGGCGGGAAGAATGTCCTGCTCCGCAACGTCGCCACTGTTGCGCCTGGCAGCGCGGTCGGACAGTACGAGCGTTACAACATGGCGCGCGTGGTGAGCATCACCGCGAACGTCCACGGCGCGAGCCTCGGCGAAGTGGTGAAGCAAATCGAAAAGGCGCTGGCCGAAGTCGGCGCTCCACCTGCGAAGACCGGCGTCGCGCTGCGTGGGCAGACGGTGCCGTTGCAGGAATTGCTCGGCGGATTTCAATCCGGCCTGCTCGTCGCCATCGTGGTCATCTTCCTGATGCTGGCGGCGAATTTCCAATCGCTGCGCCTCTCGTTCGCGGTCATCTCGACCGTGCCCGCCGTGCTCGCGGGCGTGGTGCTGATGCTCTGGCTCACGCGCACGACGTTGAACATCCAGTCCGCGATGGGCGCGATCATGGCCATCGGCGTGGCGGTGGCGAACGCCATCCTGCTCGTGACCTTCGCCGAAAAATCCCGGAGCGCGGGCGTCTCGCCCGCCGGAGCCGACGCGATCGCCGCCGCCATCGAAGGCGCGCGCAGCCGGCTGCGCCCGATTCTGATGACGAGTTGCGCGATGATCGCCGGCATGATTCCCCTCGCGCTCGGTCTCGGCGAAGGCGGCGATCAAACCGCCCCGCTCGGTCGCGCCGTCGTCGGCGGACTCGCCCTTGCGACGCTTGCAACACTGTTCGTACTGCCCGCCGTGTTCGCGATGGTCTCGAGCCGGAAAGTCCGTTCGCCCTCGCTTGATCCGGATGATCCGGCGAGCAGTCACCACGTTTCACCTGCGGCCAATGCTTGATCTTATGGAAACTCGAAGTCGTTCCCTGACCAACGCGCGGTTCTTGCTTCCGCTGTTATGCACCATCGCCCAACTCGGGGCCGTAGCCGCCGACGTACCGAAGCCCGTCGAAGTGAAATCCACCCGCCCCACGCGCGGCGACATCGTGCGCTACGTCACACTGCCAGGGAGCATCCGCGCGAATCAGCAGGCGACGCTTTATGCGAAGGTGCCGGGCTATTTGAAATCCATTGCGGTGGACAAGGGCGACAAGGTGCGGGCCGGCCAGGCGCTCGGCGAAATTGAAGTGCCAGAACTGCTCGCCGACTTCGCGAAGTACCAGGCCGAGCTGCATGTCGCGGAGATTGATTCCAAACGCCTCCGCAGCGCGCGCGAAAAAGCGCCCGACCTCGTGACGCCGCAATCCGCGGATGACGCGGCGGGCAAAGTGGAAATCGCCAGGGCGAACATTGAGCGCATCGAGACGCTGCTGCGCTATAGCAAGCTGACCGCGCCCTTCAGCGGCGTGGTGACAATGCGTTACGTGGATGCGGGCGCGTTCATCCCCGCGCCGACCGGCGGCAACGCGGCCAGTTCCGCAGTGCTCACGCTCATGGATTTCAACACCGTGCGCGCCCAGGTCGCCGTGCCGGAAATCGAAGCCGCCCTCGTCCGCGAAGGCCAGCCGGTGAAGGTGAGCGTCGAGGGACTGCCGGGAAAACACTTCGACGGCAAAGTCACGCGCCAATCTTACGCGCTCGACGAGGCGAGCAAAACGATGCTCGTGGAATCCGACCTGCCCAATGCTGACCTCACGTTGCGTCCCGGCATGTATGCGATGGTGAAAGTCGGCGTCGAGAAACACACCGACGCGCTGCTCATCCCCGCCGAGGCGCTGGTCATGGAGAAGGTGAACGCCTTCACCTTCACCGCCGACGCCGGCAAGGCGAAGAAGACGGCGATCAAGATCGGTTACAACGACGGCGTGAAGGTCGAGGTGTTGAGCGGGCTGACGGGAAGCGAGGCCGTAATTCTTGTCGGCAAGCTGACGCTGGCCGACAAGCAGGCCGTGAACGTGACGGAGGCGAAGTGAGCATGAACCTGACCATAGGCTCGCGACGAAGGCGCGCTGCTTTCTCCCTCTCCCCTCAACGGGGAGAGGGCCGGGGTGAGGGGTGGGAACGTGGTGAGTCCCCCGATATGACCGGCGCGCTCAGCCGCACCACCCCTCACCCTCATTCCCACTCCCCGTTGAGGGGAGAGGGAGGCCCGATCCTGCCGTCCGTGAATTCTCGGTGTTGGCGAATCATGGCTCTGCTCCTCTTTCTGTTCGCGGCTGCTTCAACCTTGGCCCAGCCCACGAATACTTACCCCATCGATCTGCCCACGGTGCTCCGGCTCGCGGGCGCGCAGAATCTGGATGTGAAAATTGCGCGCGAGAAACTGGCGGAGGCGAAGGCCAATCACGGCAGCGCGGTGGCGAATTTCTTCCCGTGGATTTCGCCCGGCATCGGCTACAGGCGGCACGATGGGAACATCCAGGATGTCGCGGGGAACATCATCGAGGTTCACAAGCAATCTTACGCGCCGGGCGCGACTGTCGCGGCGCAAGTCGATCTCGGCGACGCCATCTACAAGGAGCTGGCGGCGAAGCAACTGATGCGCGCGGCGGATCACGCGGTCGAGGCGCAGCGGCAGCAGAGCGTGGCGGGCGCGGCGGCGGGTTACTTCGATCTGCTCGCGGCGCAGGCGGCGGTGAGGGTGGCGGCGGAAGCGGTCAATATTTCCAGCAATTACGAGGCGCAAGTCGCGCGCGCCGTTGAGGCAGGGCTGGCGTTCAAGGGCGATGCGTTGCGCGTGCGCGTGCAGACGGAGCGCAATCAACTCACGCTGCGCCGCGCGTCAGAGGAACAGCGCGTCGCGGCGGCGCGACTGGCGCAGACGTTGCGGCTCAATCCCGCCGTCGTGCTCACGCCGCAGGACAGTGATTTGCTTCCGACGACCTTGCTGCAAACCAACTTGAGTTCACTCGTGACGGAAGCCCTGACCGCGCGCCCGGAGTTGAAGCAGAACAGCGCGCTCATCGCCTCGGCGCGAGAGACGGAGAAGGGCGCGAAGTACGGTCCGCTGGTTCCAAGCGTGGGCGCACAGGCGTTCTTTGGCGGACTGGGTGGTGGCCGGCAGGATGATGTGGGGAACTTCGATCATCAGGAAGATTATGTCGTGGGCCTGAGCTGGCGCATCGGGCCGGGCGGCATCTTCGACTTTGACCGCCAGCGCGCCACCACCGCGCGGCGCAAGATCGCCGAGCTGACCGGCGAGCAACTGCGCGACGAGATCACGCGGCAGGTGGTGGAGGCCGCGACGCGCGCGGAGTCAATGACGGATCAGCTCGCAACCGCGCAGCGCGCCATCACGGCGGCGGAGGAAAGTTTCCGCCTCGCGCAGCAGCGGAAAGAATTCGGCGTGGGCATCGTGCTGGAGACGATTCAAACCGAGCAGGAACTTACGCGCGCCCGGCTCGATTACCTCAAGGCCATCGCGCAGTTCAACAAAGCGCAGTACGCGTTGCTGCGAGCGACGGGGCGGCTGTGAGAGAGGCAGGATTTTTCCCAGAGATTTGGGGCGGACGGGGATTTCTAATTTCAATCTCCGTCCGCCCTTAATCCCCGGGAATTCTTTTGCTCCGGCTTCCGACGAAATCGCGCTGGCTTGGAAATGTTCGCCCGCCCTACGCTGCATCCCAATGAACCGCCGACAATTCATGCTTCGCGCCGGTGCGGCCAGCGCTGTAATGCTCGCAGTCCCGTGGTCCAGCCGCGCGGCGGACGAGGTCGTGACGCTGCCGTTCGAGAACGGCGAGCGTCCGCTAGTGAAGTATCCGCAGAAGCGCCCGCTCATCCGGCTCACGGCCCGACCGCCCCAGCTTGAGACGCCTTTCTCCGTTTTCAACGAGGGCGTGCTGACCCCCAATGATGCGTTCTTCGTGCGCTATCATCTCACGCTGTCGCCGCCGTCCATGGCGGTGTTGGGGCCGGATAAATTCCGCGTGCAGATCAAGGGCGCGGTGAACAAGCCGCTCACCTTTTCGCTCGCGGAATTAAAGTCGAACTTCGAGCCGGCGGAAGTTGTGGCGGTCAACCAGTGCTCGGGGAACAGCCGGGGATTCTTCCAGCCGCGCGTGCCCGGCGGACAACTTGGCCACGGCGCGATGGGCAACGCAAAGTGGCGCGGCGTGCGGCTCAAGGATGTACTGGCGAAAGCTGGCGTGGCGGCAGGCGCAAAGCAGGTCGCGTTCAACGGACTCGACGCGCCGCTGCTGCCGAAGACGCCGGATTTCACCAAGGCCATCGAACTCGACCACGCGCTCGACGGGGAAATCCTGCTGGCCTGGGAGATGAACGGCGAGGCACTGCCGTGGCTGAATGGCTTTCCCCTGCGACTGGTTGTGCCCGGTTATTACGGCACGTACTGGGTCAAACACGTTCACGAGATCACCGTGCTCGACGAGGCGTTCACCGGCTATTGGAACAACCCGGCCTATCGCATTCCAGACAACGAGTGCGCGTGTGTCGAGCCGGGGACCACGCCGGGAAAGACAGTGCCCATCACGCGGCTGAATGTGCGCTCGTTTATCACCAGCCTGGCCGATGGCGCGCAGGTGAAAGCAGGCGCGGCAACGGCGGTGCGTGGGATCGCTTTCGATGGTGATCACGGAATCCGCGAGGTGATGTTCTCTGAGAACGGCGGCAAGACATGGCGCGAGGCGGAGTTGGGCCAAGACCTGGGCAAGTATTCGTTTCGTGAGTGGAGCATTCCGTTCCGACCGACACGCGCAGGGAATTACGAATTGAAAGTCAAAGCGACGAACCGCACCGGCCAGTCTCAGCCGTTCGAGCCGCGGTGGAATCCGGCCGGCTACATGCGCAATGTCGTGGAAACGGTCCGGGTCACTGCTTCCTGAGGTATGAAACTCCGCATCATTTCCCTGATCGTTTTGTCCGTCGCCGCCCTGTTCGCTGCGGACACCGTTTTCACGCTGCCGCGCGAGACCACGAAGCTGAAGCCCGGCCCCGGCGCAGAACTCGTGACGGCACAGTGTCTCATCTGCCATTCGGCGGATTACATCTCCACCCAGCCGCGCCTCACCCGCCCGCAGTGGCAGGCCAGCGTGACGAAGATGCAGCAGAAGTACGGCGCGCCCATCGCCACGAACAGCATGGACCGGCTGGTGGATTACCTCGTGAAGAATTACGGCAGCGAAGCAGTGAAGAAGTAGGGACATCACCCAGGGTTTCGCACTGCGGACGCGGCGGGCCGCATTCCCCCCCAGAAAGCAAAACCGCCGCCCACGCATTGGGCGGCGGTCGCGAAGGAACGGACTCTGACTAAAACTTCCACATCGCGTCCACGAGGAGTCGGCCCGTGCGGCTCTTGGAATCGGACGGCACCGCGTCAATCAACTCCGTCAAGGAGTAGGTCACGCTGAGCGTGAAGGCATCGGCGGGCGAGTAGCTGGCCTTGATGGTGTGTCCCCGGACGTTGGTGCCCGCGCCGTAGCCGCCGGCGGTTTTGCCGGAGCCAGACAGGCCGGCGGCGTAGAAGGCGCCAAAGTCAGAATCTGGGAACTCTTCGTAGGTGGCGTCAGCCTCCAAGTAACGGTAGCGGTAGTTCAGTTCCCAGTTGCCCTTCTTGCCCGACTTGCCGAAGCCCACCCCCGCTTCCCAAGCGTTGTTATTGTCGTCAGCACTTGGGTTGTGGATGACCGTGCCGAAAACGCGCAGCGGGAAGCGGCCTTTGTAGAGCGGACCTTTTTCCAGCCAGTAGGTAATGCCCGCATCGGCGATGAGCGGGTTGTAATTGTTTTCCAGGAGGCCGGCGGCGTCCCGGCTGTTGCCAACATTGATGTTGGGCACGGCGGTGTTGCCGAGGTTCACGGTGTCGGACATGCTGAGCCCCGCGAGGCCGAGCGTGGTGTCAATCTGCTTGGTCCATTTTGCATCCCAACGCGCCTGCACGCCGACGAGGGTCGGATCCCCGCTGGCGTTCTTCCCTTGATTGACTTCATCCAGCACGAAGTAGCCGCCCGCCAGCTTGAAGCTGTGCAGGTCGTTTAGCTTATAGGCCACCTGCAGCGCCGCGCCCTCCGGCGTGTAGTCTGCGTCCAGAACCGCATCGGAAAAAACAAACGGACTGTCCATCTTGCCGACCGTGCCGCTCACGACCCAATGGTCGTTCTTGATCGGCGTCCACTTGCCGTAGGCAGTGTCCACATAGACGAACTTTTTCGATCCATTGTTCTGGAACGTGCTGTTGCCGGAGATGGGGTTGCCGCCCTGACTCAGGGACGAGCTGGTGGAGCTGTCCGAGTCCGCCGTGGTCAGGCGAAAGCCGAGTTCGAGGTTGTCCAGGAAAGTGGCGGTGAGGCCGACGCGCGCCCGGACTTGAAAGCGGCCGCGGTCCGTGTTCGCCAGGCCCGAATCGCGGTTCATGAAATCAATCAGGTCGTAGCGGCCCCGCACGTCGGCGTTAAATTTGAGGGACGTCACCCAGTCCGGCAGCCCGGTCTTGGCGTGATAGGCCTTGTCGAAGCCGGAATCCGTTTCTTTTTTCAAGTCGTCGGCCTCCTGTTTGGTCAGAAGTCCTTTGGCGACGAGTTTGTTGAGCAGGGCGTCGTTGGACTGGGCGTGCGCGGTGACCGTGGTCGCCGCGATTCCTCCAGCCAGCAGTGCAGTCAGTAGTTGTTTGTTCATTGGTTGATTTAGTGCGTTGGAACGGGCTGATGTTTATCGGACATTTGTGACGGCGAAAGGTCCAAAGGGTGACAAGCGTGTGACATGTGGTGAGCCGGCGAAGAGCGGGGGTGAATAGCTCGTCCAACTTGTCTTCCAGAAAACGCGGGGGCTTGCATCGGGACATTTCGCGGTGCGGATTCTTTCGCCGCTGTGAATCAAGAAACAATCGTTGGTTTGGCGAAACGTCCAAACTTCACCGCCAGCGTCGGCAGCACGAGGAGATTCAAAACTGTCGAGGTGATCAGGCCGCCGAGGATGACGATGGCCATCGGGCCTTCGATTTCGCGACCGGCTTCTCCCGCTCCGATGGCGAGGGGCAACAGGCCGAGCGCAGTGACGATGGCGGTCATCAGAATCGGAATGAGCCGCTCGGACGCGCCGCGCAGGGCAGTTTCGAGATTCCAGGTCCGGCCCTCGACTTCCACGAGGTGCTCGAAGTGCGAAATCATCATGATCGAATTGCGCATGGTGATGCCGAAGAGTGTGACGAAACCGACGAGCGCGCCGACTGACAACATGCCTTCGCCCTCGATGACCTGCATTCCGAACAGGAACAACACACCGCCAACGAGCGCGAACGGCACGTTGACGAGCACGAGCACGAGGTTCCGCCAGGTGCGGAAGACGATGGTGAGCAACAGCAAAATCCCCACCGCCGCGATGGCCGAGTGCAGGAGCAATTGATTGCGCGCGACCGTCGCCGCCTCGGCTGCGCCGCTGAACTCGGCATAGGCTCCCGCCGGGAATTTCACCTTCGCCGCGACCGCCTTCTTCGCTTCCGCGACGAACGTCGCCACGTCCACGCCTTCAGGATTGCACGTCACGGTCTGACGGCGACGCGCGCCTTCATGCAGGATGGTGTGCCGTCCCGAGGTCGGGTAAATGTCGGCGAGATCGCTCAGGCGCATCCGCAGACCCGTCGCGCTGCGCAACTCGAGCAGGCCAATACTCTCAGGATCGCGGCGGTGCTCCTCGGCGAGAATCACCGCGACATCGGAAACACGATTTCCTTGATAGCTCTGCGCGACAACGGAGCCTTGATACGCAGTCTGAACGGCGTCGAGCACTTCGACCGGACGGAAGCCGAACTGCATCAGGCGCTCGTGGTTCAACTTCACCGCGATGCGCGGCGCACCGCGCGGGGCCTTGACCTGCACGTCCTTCGCGCCGTGGACGGATTCGAGGGCTTTCGAGACCTCTTTGGCCCGCGCGTCGAGCACGTCGAGGTCGTCGCCGAAGATGTTCACGACCACGGCGGCGGTTTCGCCGGTGATGGTTTCGCCGATGCGGTCGCCGAGGAAGGTGAGCACTTCGGACTGCACGCCGGGAATGCTTTCGAGCAGCTTGCGAATGTCCTTCTGCACCTGCTCCTCCTGTTCGCCGGACAAGCCCGGCTTCAACTCGACGTGGAACTCGCAGCGATGCGGACCCCACGGGTCTTCGCCCTGCTCGGCGCGACCGGCCTGTTGCTCGACGGTGGCGATGACGTTGGTCATGCCCAGCAACTCGTCGGAGATGCGTTGGCCAATGCGGAGCGTCTCGGGCAGCGACGTGCCCGGCGCGACGTTGACTTGGAGAACAAAATGGCCTTCGCGAAACTCCGGCAAAAATTCCCCGCCGAAGAACGGCAGCACCACCACCGCGCCGACGCAGAGCACGAACACGAACAGCATGATCGCCGCCGGGGCGCGGGAGATGCCGGCGAGCATGCGGCTGTAAATTTTCTTCAGCCACGTCTGCAAGCGCGGCTCGCCGCTGTCGCGCACGCCACGCGCGAAGAACAGATACGCGAGGGCCGGCGTCAGCGTCAGCGCCACACCCAGCGACGCCATGATGGCGAGGATGTAACTCAGCGCAAGCGGCGCGAAAAAGCTGCCTTGCAAACCGGTCAGCGTCAGCACCGGCACGAAGACCAGCGCGACGATGAAGGTGGCATAGACCACCGCAGTGCGGACTTCGAGCGAGGCATCGAGGATGACGCCGAAGATCGGGCGCGGCTTTTCCAACTGCTGATTCTCGCGCAATCGCCGGAAAATATTTTCCACGTCAATGATGGCGTCATCAACGACTTCGCCGATGGCGATGGCGAGTCCGCCGAGCGTAATGGTGTTGAGCGTGATGCCGAACCGGTCCATCAGGACGATGGCCGTGAGCAGCGAGAGCGGAATGGCCGTGAGCGAAATAAACGCCGTGCGGAAGTGGCCGAGGAAGAGGAACAGCACCACCGCCACGAGCACGCCGCCGAGCAGCAGCGACGAGCGGATGTGCTTGAGCGCCACCTCGATGAACGTCGCGGGCCGGTGCATGGCGGGATAGACCGTGATGCCCTGTTTCTCGAACACGGGCTTCAGTTCCGCGAGCGCCATTTCGAGGCGCTCGGTCACTTCCATCGTGTTCGCCCCGTACTGGCTGGACATGGTCATCAGCAGGCCGGGTTTTCCCTGCACCAGCGTGTCGCCGAACTTCGGCTCCGCGCCCTCGACGACGCGCGCGAGATCCTTCAACCGGATCGTCGCGCCATTCGTGCCCGCGACCACCACGACCTGCGCGAGCGCCGCCGGCGTCAAGGACTGCCCTTCAGTCTGGATGATGATGCGCTGGTTCTTCGTCTCGATGAAGCCCGCACCGCTGACCCCGGTGGAGACACGCGCGGCGTTCAACACATCGGTGAGCGCGAGGTCGTAGGCGCGCAGCTTTTCGGGATCAACTTGAATCTGCAACTGCCGCACCTCGCCGCCGAACGAACTGCACTTGGCCACGCCGGGCACGGCGAGCAGACGCGGCTTGAGCGTCCAGTCGGCGAAGGTGCGCAACTCCATCGAAGACATCTTCTCCGAGACCAATCCGATCTTGAGCAGGTCCATCGTCGCGGAGGTGAGCGGCGTCATCTTCGGCGCTTTGACCCCGAGCGGGAGTTGCCCGGCGAGTTCGGCGATCTTCTCCCCGAGTTGTTGTCGCGCGAGGAAGACATCCGTGCCTTCCTCGAACACCGCCGTGACCACCGACAAACCTTGGATCGATTCCGAGCGCAACGACTCCATCTTGCCGAGACCGTTGACCGCCGTCTCGACGGGCCGCGTGACGAGTGCCTCGACCTGCTCGGGCGCGAGGCCGGGGGCTTCGGTTTGAATCACGACCTGCGGCTGCACGAAGTTCGGGAACACGTCGAGTTTGGCCTGGGACGTGACGTAAAGCCCGTAACCCAGCAGCAGGCACGCGAGCGCGACCACGACGCCACGGAAACGGAGGGAGAAGGTGACGATGGCGTTGATCATG
>JAYVNY010000289.1:0-59129 GCA_043758205.1 Akkermansia sp. | reverse complement strand
CGTACCGCTTGTATTTGGTCTTGCTCGTGTTGTTCATGTGCTTGCTGCCCAGCTCACACACTCACCCAACACCTGTCCACCAAATCGGGGCAAGGCCAGTTCTCCCGATGATTCTTCTTTTTGTGGACCATGAGCACTTGGACAAATTGCGCTCCCCATTTGCTGCAACCGCCCGCCTTGCGAGCGCAAACCCAGAAGCGGTTCAATACTTTCAGAGCCACATCTTCAACAATAACCAAGCCAATCCTCATGACCACGAGCAACAACAAGTCCGACATCATCACTTACCTTGATGGCCGCATAGCCGACGTAATCAAAGACATTGAGGCCAGCGCCCTTTGGAAGTCGTTGATCGCATCCAAGGCCAAACCTGAATTTATTCAGGCTCTGATGCGTGAGGTCTATCTGGAGATCACCTCGTATCAGCCGCATGTCATTGAGGCCGCGATAGCGTCCATTGGTCAGATGCCGCGCTCGATGCCCGCCCGAATGGTCAAAGCCATGCTCCGCCACCAGGCAGAAGAGTTTGACCACGGCGAGATGGCGCTTCGTGACTATGTGGCACTGGGCGGCAGCGAGGACTACGCCCGGAACAACCTCCGTATCAGCGACGCTTCTTTTACCGTGTCGGCCGTCTGGTGGATGATTACCAAGCTCCGTGATCCGTTTGCTTATCTCGGTGCGCTCTATCCATTCGAGGGGCTGACACCCATCATCTCCGCACGCGTGAAGGCCATTCTCGCGGGCAAAAGCTATCCCGAAGGTGCGCTGGAATACATCGAGTTCCACTCAACCGAAGACATCAAGCACGCGAATCTCATCAAGGCGCTGATCGTGGAGACCGTGGCGCGGTACCCCGAAGCCGAGCAATCCATCAAGGACGGTCTTGAGCGTTTTCTGGCCGTCTATCCGCTGCCCGTGTGGAATGCAGCCTACGAACGCGCTCGCGCTGGCAAGCCGACGCACTTGCCGCGCCGTCGTTGAGTTCGGGTAATGGCTCACCCGCATGAATTCATCTTCCACCATTCTGCTCACGGCGCGCTTGGTATCGCTGGCCGTGTTCGGGTGGAACGTGCTGCTGTTCAGCCGCGCGATTCGCCATCATTTCACGCAACCAGAGGGTGTGCCGTTGCTCATGCGGTGGTTGGTGAGTTGCGGCGGGATGGCCATTGTCGTCAATGGCGGTTTGCTGGTTTTGGTGGAGGTACGGTTGCCATGGGCGGCAGCGGGATTTGTGCTGCTGGTCGCCAGTCAATTGGTGTTTCGTGCGGCAGTTTGGGCCACGGCGGCGCACAAGCTCTCGCTCGCCTTCTCCTCGGATGTTCCCACGCGCTTGAATCAGTCCGGCATTTATCGTCGCGTGCGCCATCCGTTCTACCTCGCCTACACGCTGACGTGGCTGGCGGTCGTGGTCGGCACGCTTCATCCCGGTGCGCTCCTGATGCTGATCGTGATGCTGGGCTTCTACCTCACGGCCGCCCGGCGCGAGGAAAAGAAATTTCTCGGCAGCCCGCTGGCCGCCGCTTATCGCGATTATCAGGGCCAGGCCGGAATGTTTTTGCCGTCACCACCTTTCAATCCAGCCAACTCTATCAAACCAACCAAGTAACGCATGAGCCAAGAAACCGAAACCCTTCCCTCCCAGGGCCGTTATTCCCCGCGCGCCGCCGAAGTCGTCAAACTTCTCGATGCTCGCGTGGAGGATGTTTATCGCCAAGTGCGGGATCAGCCGTTCTGGCACACGTTGACCGCTCCCACGACCAGCAACGAAACGTGCCTGCGTATCTTCCGCGAAGTGTTCCTCTCCATTTACTGGTACCAGAAGCACACCACGGAGGCGGGCTTTCACATGATTGGGCAATTGCCTTGCCATGAAGAAACCCTCCTCAAACTGCTCATGCTTCACAAAATCGAGGAGGCCGGACACAACGGCTGGGCGTTCCGGGATTACCAACTGCTCGGCGGTTCGGTGGAGTTCGCGAAGAATGCGGCCATGCCGCCCGCGTGCTTTGCCATCGCGAGCGTGTGGTGGCGGATGGCGCTGGTGGAGAACCCGCTTGGCTATCTCGGAGCCGAATACTTGTTCGAGTATTTGACCATGCGAGTTGCGCAGGACTTGGTTCCGCTTTTCAAGCAACGCGGCTTCAAAGCCGAAGGGCTGCGCTTCATCATCGATCACGCCACGGAAGACGAGAAGCACGCCAAACTCGTGCGCCACCTGATCAGCGACGCCGTCACCCGCTACCCGGAATCCCAAGCCGCCATGCTCCGGTGCTTCGACTATTTCCGCCACGTCTATCCGCTCCCCGTCTGGACCGAAGCCTACGAACGGGCGATGTCCGAGGGCCTTGGGCTTGGGAAGTGATGCCAGTAGAAATGAAGAACCGCAGCGTGGTGAACCACGCTCGTGGGCGAGTATGAGTGTACCTTGCAGGAGTTGCGCCAGCGCGGGCTGGCCTCGTAGCGGCGTCTCGGCAGAGCGCCGGTAACTTTTCCCAGTCGCCTTGAAAATGAGTTGGCGGCGCTCTGCCGAGACGCCGCTACGCCAAGGATTCCCGAATCTTCTCCGCCGCCGCGCGCGGGTTCGGCGCGGCGTAAATGGGGCGGCCAATGACCAGCCACGTTGAACCGGCGGCCATTGCTTCCTTCGCGCTCAAGGTGCGCTTCTGATCGCCGGCGGCATCTTCGCCGGTGCGGATGCCCGGGGTGACGAATTGCATGTGGGCGGGGAGAATTTGTTTCAGGCCGGCGACTTCGAGAGGCGAGCAAACCAAGCCACGCAGGCCCGCGCGCGCGGCGAGTTGGGCGAGGCGTTCGACTTGATGTCCCACACCCACCGTCACACCCACGCCTTCGAGGTCGCTCGATTCCATGCTCGTCAGCACGGTCACGCCGAGGATGAGCGGCGCGTTCAGGCCCGCTTGGTCGGCGGTCTTCTGTGCGGATTCTTCAGCGGCTTGCATCATCGAGAAGCCGCCGCCGGTGTGGATGGTGATCATCTGCACATCCAGCCGTGCGGCGGAGGCGATGGCCTTGGCCACGGTGTTCGGAATGTCATGGAACTTGAGGTCAAGAAACACGGACGCGCCGGTCGCGCGAATCTTGCGGACGATGTCTGGCCCGGCGGCGGTGAAGAGTTCGCTGCCGATCTTGAACGCGCCGACGACGGGCGCGACCTGTTGCGCGAGCGCGACGGCCTGCTCGGCGGTCGGGACATCCAAGGCGACAATGATTGGGTTCTGCATCGGGGGAGAGTGAAGCAGTGAAGCAGTAATCAGTGAAGCAGTAATCAGTAGTGGGGCAGCCGTCTCGGCTGCCATTTGTCCTTTGGCCGTCCCGGCTGAAAAACCACCAGCCGGGACGGCCAGTGGACTGGCGGCAGGCGTGACGCCTGCGCCTCTACAAACCAAGAAAAAAGGCGCCGGCTCACGCCAGCGCCTTCGCAAATCAATCCAGCCGATTCAGGCTTCCGCCTTCGGCTCCACTTCCTCGATCTTCGCGTTCTGCTGGAGGAAATCTATGACCTTCTCGTGCAGCAGTTGCTGCCAGATTTCCTGAAGGCCGTCGCGCTTTTCGAGTTCCTTGGCGAACTTGTCCGGGGCCATCTCGTATTGCTTGGCCAGCACGAAAATGCGCGCCTGCACTTCTTCCGGCGCGACACGAACGCCTTCCTTCGCGGCAATTTTCTGAAAGACGAACTGCGCCTTCACGCGTTCGCGGGCGGTGCCGTTGGCGGCGGCATAAATCTGATCCTTCTGCACGTCGATCATTTCCTTCGACACGCCGCGCTGCTGGTTCTCCTGCACGATTTGATAAACGACGTTGCGCGTCTCCTGCGCCACGAGCGACTCGGGCAGTTCCACCTTCACCTGGTCGAGCAGGTTCTTCACGACCTGGCCGCGCACGCTGCGCGACTGCTTGGTGTTCAACTCGTTCTGCAAATCGCTGCGCACACCTTCGTGCAACGCCGACACGCTCTCCGCGCCGTAGGTTTTCGCGAACGCGTCGTCAACCGGCGGCACCACCTTCTCCTTCACTTCCACCACCTCGACTTCGTAGGTGCCTTTCTTGCCCTGCAATTCCGGCGTCACGAATTCCGCCGGGAAATCCACGTTCACGGTGCGCTTGTCGCCAGCCTTGGCCCCGACGAGTTGCATCGCGAAACCGGGAATGAAGCTGTCCGGCTTCACTTCGACCCAGAAACCTTTTTGTTCGGTGAGTCCCTTCGCGGCGGGGGCGATTTCCGAGATCGGCGTGCCTTCGGAACTGCCGGTGTAATTCATGACCACGTAGTCGCCGTCCTTCACCTCGCGCTCCACCGTGTTGAAATTGGAGACGCGGTCCGCGAGCAGATTGATGGCCTTGGTGATGTCCTCCTCGGTCACGCCGCGCTTCTCGCGTTGCGCGGCCAGTTGGCGGTACTCCGGCACTTCAAACTCCGGAGCAGTCTCAATGGTCGCGGCGAATTGCAGCGCCTGGCCTTTGCCAAATTGAATCTCTTCCACGTCCGGGTAGCCCACGACTTCGATCTTGTGTTCCTTGATCGCGTCGCGATAGCTGTCGCCCATGAGCTTCTTCTTTGCCTCCTCTTCTATCTCCTTCTCGTAACGCTTCAGCACCATGTCCTTCGGCGCTTTGCCGGGACGGAAGCCGGGCAGCGACGCCTGCTTCGAGAAGTCTTTCGCGATGTTCGCAAACACCGCATCCACGGCGGCTACTTCGATGTCGAAGCGCAGCATTTTTTTGCACGGGCCAAGAGTTTCAACGGTCACGCTCACAGGGAACCTTTCAGTTAATTCAGTGAAAAACCCGCCTCAAAGGACGTCGCGAAAATGCGCCGCCGCCGGACGGGGGCGGGACAGTAGGCAACGGCCTGAGCAGGGTCAAGCGTGCCGCGGGAGCAAGTGGAACGGGCTGGCGTTTCAGTCCTGCGCACGTCCACACCATCGCGTCCATACGCACAGAATCCGCAGAGCTTGCACCCGCCGGCACCGGAACGCTTGGCCTGCGCTCCCGCCTCTGCTAACTCCACCCGAATGTCTGTTCGAAACTGGATCGTGGCGGCGGCGGCACATGGCTTCCTGCTCGCCGGCCCGCGACTGTGCGCCCACCAGCCGGGCCTCAGCACGCTGTTCATCGAGCTTGGCTCCAACCGCCTGAGCGCGCAGCTCATTTTGGCCTGGGAGGAACTGGACGGCACGAACGTCCTCGACCTAAACCAGGATCGCGTCTTGAGCGCGGAGGAACTGGCCGCCGCGCGCCCGCGCCTGCTGCGCCTCGGCGAAGGCGCGCTGTCCTTGGAGTCAGGCGGGCGGATGCTCGCGCTCAAAGCGTCCCCACAAATTCAAATGGATGAGACCAACGGACTGCGCTTCCAACTCACTTATGAATTGCCGACCGCGCCCCTGCTGCTCGTCACCTCGGAAATCATTTCTGAACTGCGACCCGACCACAGCCAGATCGTGATGGTGCGCGACGCCGCCGGCGTGAAACTCGGCGAGACCGTGCTGGATCGAAAGAAACCCACGGTGGAAATCCCGCTGGGCGCGAACGCCGCGAGCGTCCGGCCCATCTCAGCGAGCCGTGACTTCGTGCGGCTGGGGTTGAAGCACATTCTCGAAGGCTGGGACCACCTGGCATTTCTCTTCGGACTGCTGCTCGTCGGCGGCCGGCTGCGCGACGCGATGAAAATCATCACCTCCTTCACCGTGGCGCATTCCCTCACGCTGGCGCTGGCCACGCTGAACGTGATTCGCCTTCCCTCCAGCATCGTCGAGCCGATCATCGCGGCGTCCATCATCTACGTGGGCTTTGAGAACGTGCTGCGGAAGGACTTTCGCCACCGCTGGATGCTCACCTTCGCCTTCGGTCTGATCCACGGCTGCGGCTTCGCCACCATCCTGGCCGAGCGCGGAGTGGGTGCGAACGGTGGCAGCGTGGCCGGACCGCTGCTCTGGTTTAATCTCGGCGTCGAGTTGGGCCAACTCGCCATCGCCACACTGATGCTCCCGGTGATCTGGAAATTGAAGACCCTGTTTCCGAAACGCTGGGTGCCGGTGATGTCCGTGGCGCTGATTGTTCTGGGCAGCTACTTCCTCGTGCAGCGCCTGTAGGAAGGTGGAATCAGTTCAAAGGCATGCCGCGCCGGATGTAGGTCGGCATGTCGAGGTCCTGACCTTGCACCACGGTCGGCTCGCTTTTTTCGAAGCGGCCCTTGGAGATAATTTCCAGCGGCAACTGGCCCTGCTTCAGCTTCGACAGCTTGCGTTTTCCGCGCGCGCCGTTCTGCAACATTTTGTCCGTGGCTTCCGCCGTGGTCGGCGGCGCGGGCGCGACAATGCGCGACGGGGAACGCTCGGCGGACGACGTGGACTCGACGAGTTGCCGGTCATACTCCGTGGGCGTGGCATCCGTGCTGTGGGCGTCCGGTGCGCGGCGCGAGGCGACGAGCGTGATGGAAATTTTCCCGGCGTAACTTTCCTCAATGGCCGCGCCCATGATGATCTGTGCGCCTTCGCATTGCCGGTTCAACTGCTCCATCATGCGGTTCACCTCGGCCATGGTGAGGTCGGGACCGCCGAGAATGCTAATGAGCACCGAGGACGCATCGGCCAGCGCCGCGCCGCCATCAAGCAGCGGATGCTTGAGCATTTTTTCCACGACCTCGCGCGCACGGCCTTCGCCCGTCGCTTCGGCGAGCGCGAGGCAATTTTCGGAATGCTTGCCGCGCGTCACGGAGCAAAGGTCGGCGAAGTCCACGTTGATCAAGCCGGGCCGCATCAACATGCGCCAGATGCCGCGCACGCCCTGCGCGAGTAGTTCGTGCGTGATGGCGAACGTCTCGACCATGCTGGTCTTCTCATCGATCAGTTGGAACAGTTTCTGGTTCGGCAGACAGATCACGCCGTCGGCGGCGGACTTCATTTCGTGCAGGCCAAGATTCGCCTGGCGAAGGCGCCGGCTGCCTTCCCACTCGAACGGCAACACCAGCAGGCCCAGCACCAGTGCGCCGCATTCTTTCGCAATGCGCGCGATGACCGGCGAAGCGCCGGTGCCCGTGCCGCCGCCCATGCCGGCGGCGATGAACACCACGTCCGCGCCTTCGCAGAGTGCTTTGATTTTCGAGGCGTCTTCTTCCGCCGCCGCGCGGCCGCGTTCCGGATCGCCGCCCGCCCCCATGCCGCGCGTGAGCTTTTCGCCGAGCACGAGCTTCGTCCGCACGTTCAGCGTGCCGAGCGCCGCCGCGTCCGTGTTGAGCGCGATGAATTCGACGCCCTCGAACGGCGACTGCGCGATGTGGTTGACCGCATTGCCGCCGCCGCCGCCCACGCCAAAAACTTTGATGCGGAACTGTCGGACGGGATTTCCGGCTGGAGTGGATTCGTTCGGGATCATGCGCCGCTTCTCTTAAATAGATCGGTGAGCGTCTGCTTAATCGTGGACAGCCCGAGGCCGCCCGATTTTTTCTTCTGTTGAAAGCTGCCGTACTTCACCAGCCCGATGGCCGTGGCGAACTCCGCGTGGTCGAGCGCGTTCTTGATGCCACTGATCGAGTTGGTGCGCCCGAGCGTGGTCGGGAGTTGCAGCACGTTTTCCGAGAGCTTGTGAATGCCCGGAATGTTCGAGCCGCCGCCGCAGAGCAGCACGCCGCAACGCAAGTGATCGAGCAGGCCCTGCGCGTTCAATTCCTGTTCGATGAGCTGGAAAATTTCCTCCACGCGCGCGGACATGATGCGCCGCAGGTGTTCGAGATTGATGGTGCGTTCCGGCAGGCCGTTCTCGTTCGGCAAGGTGACGCTCCGGCCCTTCACGCTGTCTTCGATGAACGCGCCGCCGTATTCGATCTTCAATTGTTCCGCGCGGCCCAGCGGCACTTTCAATCCGTAAGCCAGATCGTTGGAAACGTGATCACCGCCCACCGCCAGCACGCCGGTGTGCTTGATGATGCCGCCGCCATAAACCACGTACTCCGTCGTGCCGCCGCCAATATCCACGACGAGCGCGCCGAGTTCCTTCTGCTCGGGCGTCAGCAGCGCGAGCGCGGAAGCGAGGCCGTTGAAGACAATCGCCTCGACTTCCAACTGCAAACCTTTCACCGCGCGAATGGGATTTTGCAGCCGGTTGAACGCGCCGTGGACCACGTGCATGTCCACCTCGACACGCGCGCCGAGCATTCCCACCGGATCAGCAATGCCCACCTGACCATCCACGAGAAAGTGCTGGCGAATGGCGTGGAGCACGGCGTTCTCCGCCGGGAGATTGATCGCCTTCGCGTTCTTGGTCACGTCCTCGACATCCTGCGGCGTGATCTCGCGATCCGCCGAGACGACCGGATGCACGCCGCGATTGTTGAAGCCGCGAATGTGCCCGCCGGTCACGCCGAGATAGACGCTGCGGATTTCCACGTCGGCCATCTGCTCGGCCTCGACGACGGCGTTGCGGATGTCCTCGCCCGCGAGCGCGACGTCCACGATTTCGCCTTTGCGCACGCCGCGTGAACGCGCCTGGCCCACGCCCACGATGTTCAGCGCGCCTTGCGGGCCAACCTCGCCCACGACGGCGCAAACTTTCGAGGTGCCGACTTCCAGACCGACGATGATGGATGAAGGGTCAAACATTTTTCTTTTTGTAAGGAGAGGGTTTCTTCGGCTTCGGCGCAGTCGGAGGAACCGCCGGGGCCTCGAGCCAGCGCAACGGAATGTTTTCTCCGACCGACAAATCCAGCGACGCAATCTGCCGCGACAGCTCCTGCCCCTTCGTGTGGACGAGGTACCAGCGGTTCAACTGTTTTTCAAAATCCACGGTGCGAAAGGTGATTTCATTCTGCTGCGCGGTGATGACCGTCAGCACGTCCGACGCGGTCACGTCCACGCGCGCGATGTCCACGAGCGGAGCCATGGCGGACAGCTCGAAGGCGACGAGAAAACGCAGCGCGGCCTGCACTTGGGGCGAATCAATCACGCGGCCCGCGCGCAACTCGTTCACGCTCAGGCCGACGATGGCGGGATATTGCTCACCGGGCTGCGGAGGATTGGTGCGTTGAAATAATTCCAGCGGCAGCATCGCCACGCCGTCGGCGTCGAGGAGGTAGTTCTGAATTTGCGCGATGGGCACGCGCTCGGCCACGCGGACACGCAGCGTGTGCGGCAACACGCGCTCGACCGCGACGTGATGAATGGCCGGCACCAGTTCGAGGTCGCGCTTCACGCGCGAGAGATCGAGGGCGAAAAGATTTTGTCCCGGCTTCACGCCCGCCCAGCGCCGCAACTGCTCGGGCGCGATGACGCCGTCCGTCGTCAGATCCACGTCGCGCAACGCGAACGCTTTGTTCTGGTAGATGAACTTGTCCATGGACCAGTCGCCGACGCGCCACATGAAATAGATGGCGAAGAGGGTGCCGAGCGAGAGGCTCGCGGCCAGCGTGGCGACGCGCACCCGGTGCCGCGTGGCCTGACGGCGCGCGACTTTGACATCAAGGACATGGCGTCTTGCGAACGCCCGGTTTTTTCTTTTGAAAAACCCCATCGGTTTCTCCCTTTCCATTTTTGGAGCGGTGATTACCGCTCCGCTGCATAGGCTGTGCGTTACGCAGCCTTCGCGAAGCCGCTCCGCCGGTTGAGCGCCAGCTCGACCATGCGTTGACAGAGCGCCTCGTAATTCAATCCATTCGCCGCCGCCGCTTTCGGCAACAGGCTCGTCTCCGTCATTCCTGGCAAAGTGTTCACCTCGAGCACCACCGGCTCGCCGTTCGCGCGCACCATCACGTCCACGCGCGCGTAATCGCGTCCGCCAATGGCTTGAAACGCATTGAGAGCGGCAGTCTGGATGGCCGCTGTTGTCGCACAATCGAAGGCCGCCGGGCAAAAAGATTCCGTCGCGCCGGGCGTGTATTTGTTGCGGTAATCAAAGTTGCCCTGCTTCACGCGCACCTCGACCACGGGAAGCGCCTTGCCGCCGAGAATGCCCACCGTCGTCTCGCGCCCCTCGATTTTTTCTTCCACCAGCAACTGCGTGTCGTAGCGCAACGCCTCGCGCAACGCGCCCGCCCAATCCGCGACACGATCCACAAATTGCAAACCAACGCTCGATCCCTGGCGCACCGGTTTCACCACCACCGGCGGCTGCCAGCCGCGCGGCCACGGCGTCTCCGCCGAATCCACGACGACGAACTTCGCCGTCGGTACCCCGCGCTTGACGCAGCGTTGCTTGGTCAAAACTTTGTCGAAAGCCAGACAGCTCGCCTCCGCGTCGCAGCCGGTGTAAGGCACGCCGAGTTGATCCAACTGCCGCTGCACCGTGCCGTCCTCACCGTAGGTTCCGTGCAGCGCGAGAAAGACGACCTCCGTGCCGACTGGCAAAATCCAGTCCGGCGTCTTCGGGTCCAGTTCGTGAACGGTGTGGCCGAAAGTGCGGAGGGCGCGCGCCACCGCCGTGCCCGTGCGCAGTGAGACTTCGCGCTCGGCGCTGGGGCCGCCGAGCATGACGGTGATCGTGAGGGGGCGGGGATTCATCGTGATGACCGGGAGAAAACTCCAAACTCCAATCGAGACCGCGCCTCAACCACAATGGTTGAAGGTTGGAGCTTGAAGGTTTGTTGGAGTGTGGAGTTTGGAGTTTGGAGTTTCATTTTCACTCTCCGAGGATTTCCACTTCGGTTTCCAATTCAATCCCCCGCTTCGCCTTCGCCGTCTGCTTGATGAAATCAATCAGCTCCAGCACGTCTTTCGCCGTCGCGCCGCCGTCGTTGACAATGAAATTTCCATGCACGCTCGAGACCATCGCGCCGCCGCGCTTCGTGCCTTTCAAGCCGAGTTCATCAATCAGTTTGCCCGCCGGAACCGTCTTGGGGTTTTTGAAAATGCACCCCGCGCTCGGTTGCGCCGGCTGCGTCTCCCAGCGCTTGGCGTTGTATTGGTTCGCCCGCTCCTGAATGACTTCCTTCGAGGACGGCGTGCCGCGCAGCACCGCGCCGAGCGCGATGTGCGTCTTGAACAGCGGGCAGCCGCGATACTCCACGTTCACCTCGCTGGCCTTGCGCTCGTGCGCCACGCCGCTGAAATCCATGAAGCGAATCTGCTCCACGACCTCGAACATCCACGCGCCCATCGCGCCCGCATTCATGCGCATCGCGCCGCCCACGCTGCCCGGAATGCCTTCGAGAAATTCCAAACCCGCCAACCCCGCGCGCCGCGCCTCAACGCTCACCGTCTTCAGCTTGGCGCCTGCGCCGCAGTGCATGTGCTCGCCCACGATCTGCACGCGCGAGAAAGTTTCATGCGCCAGGGAAATGACCACGCCGCGAATACCGCCGTCGCGGATGAGCAAGTTGGAGCCGCGCCCGAGAATGGTGAACGGCAGCTTCAATTCGCTGCACAGCTTCAGCACCGCCGCGAGATCGCTTTCGCTGACTGGCTCGACGAAGAAGTCCGCGTTGCCGCCGACGCGCAAGGTGGTGCGCCTGGCCAGCGGCTCGTTCTCGCGCACGACGGTTTCAGCGGAGACGGCGGCGCGGAGTTTTTCCTGGATGTTCATAAAATTATGTTGAACCGCGCCGCGCGTGGGCGCGTTGGATTTGTTAGTGGGACAGGCGCCCTCGCCTGTCTTAGTCCACCAAGCGCCCCCGCTTGGTGTTGCCACTGCAAGCGGGGGCGCTTGCAGGACGGTGACAGGCGAGGGCGTCTGTCCCACTGCGCGGGCGCGCAGCCGCGCGGCCAGTTCATGCGCGGCTTTCGTGATGTCGCCCGCGCCGAGGAACAATACCAAATCCCCCGGTTGAAGATCGGCGAGCACGGCAGGCACGACATCCTTCAACACAGGAACGTAGTGCAGCCAGTCAGCGAGACGCTGGCGGCACGTTGCGCGAATCGCCTCGGCGAGGGCCGCGCTGTTTGCGCCGGGAATCTCCGCCTCACTCGCGGCGTACACTTCCGTCAGCAACAACTTGTCCGCGTCGCCAAACGCCGCTGCGAAGTCCGCCATCAAATGCTTCGTGCGCGTGTAACGGTGCGGTTGAAACACCACGACCAGGCGGCGCGGATTGGTTTCTTTGAACGCGCGCAACACCGCTATGACTTCGTTCGGATGATGCCCGTAGTCATCGAACACGCGCACCGTGTCGCTGGCGAACAACTCCTGCTGCCGCCGCGCCGCGCCCGCGAAGTCAGCGATGGCTTCTCGAATCGCCGACGGCTGATGGCCAAGCTGATGCAGCAGCGCGATGACGGCGACGGCGTTGGAAATGTTTTTCTCACCAAACAAGCGGAGGGAGAAGTCGCCGAGGCTGACACCTTGATGCCAGACGGTGAAGTGGGTTGAGAGTTGAGAGTTGAGAGCTGAGATCTCGCCGACCTTGGACCTTCGACCTTGGACCTTGGACTCCACCCGATACTGCGCGAGCGAGTTGAAGCCATAGGAGATTGCGCCGGGCCGCTTCGCCATCATCTCCGCCACGCGCGCGTCATCGGCGCAGAAGACGACGTGGCCGCGCGTGTTCGCCACGAACTGCTCGAACTCGCGGCAGACGGCTTCGATGCCGGAGAAATGATCGCGGTGTTCATCGTCCACGTTCAGCACGATGGCGTGCTCGGGATGAAACTCGCGCAGCGTGCCATCGCTCTCGTCGGCTTCGATGACGAACCACGGCGCAGTAGCCGCGGCTGTGAAGCCGTGGCCATCTCCACCTTGATCAGCCGCGCGCTCACGAGACGCGGCTACGGACGCCAGCCGCGCATGCGCCGTCAGTTGCGGCACGATGGCCCCAATCGCATAGCTGGGCTGCGCGCCGAGTTTCTCCATCGCGTAAGTCAGCAGCGCGGAAGTCGTGGTCTTGCCGTGCATTCCCGAAACGCAGAGGCCGCGCTGCACATTCACGAACGCGGCGAGCAACAAAGCGCGGCGCACGATGGGCAAGTTCAGTTCACGCGCGGCTTGCAGTTCTGGATTGTCCGCACGCGCGGCGGGCGTGTGAACGACCAGCACCGGTTTCGCGGCGCGAAGATTCTGACCTTCGTGGCCCAGAAAGATTTCCGCATTGCGCGCGCGCAATTGGCAAATCTCCGCGTTCTCCACCAAATCCGAGCCGACCACACGATGCCCCGCGTCGAGGAGAAGATGCGCGAGTCCGCTCACGCCGCAGCCGCCGATGCCGACGAGATAAACCGTGGAGCCACGGCCCGCGCTTTTCAGGAGCGTGCTGATTTGATGGGGGGTGAGGCTCATGGGCTGGGCAAATCCGAAATCCGAAATCCGAAATCCGAAAGAAGGTCGAAATCCGAAGCTCGAAATTCAGCCCTGCCGGCGGGTTGCGGCATTTCGGATTTCGGGCTTCGGGTTTCTTTCGGATTTCGGATTTCGGGCTTCGGATTTTCTTCTGCGACGCACGCCACACGCTGGCTTCCGCAGTCCGTCCAGCCGGGAATTTTCTTCAGCACCGCCTCCGCGATGTCGCGCGGGGCGTTCGGGCGGTGCCAGTCGGCGAGCGCGGTGGCGAGACGGCGGCGCTCGGCGGCGCTGGTCATCAACTCCACCACCATGCGCGTGAAGTTTTCCGGATTCGCGCGCTCCTCGCTGACCATGCGCGCCGCGCCGGTCTCGACGAAGGCGCGGGCGTTGTGAAACTGGTGGTTGTCCGTGGCCGCCGGAAACGGAATGAGAATCGAAGGCAGGCGCAACGCGGCAAATTCCGCGAGCGACGACGCGCCGCTGCGGCTGACCGCCACAGTGGCGGCATTGAGCGCGAGTTCCATTTCCGTGAGGAACGGACGCACCACGGCCACCGCACCCGCGTCGCGATACGCGGCGGAAACTTTCTCCACGTCGCGCGCGCCGGTGAGATGCAGGAATTGCCCCTCGGGCATTTCGCGCCGCCAGTCGGCGAGGCAGCGCATGACGAGTTGGTTGATGCCGCTCGCGCCCTGGCTGCCGCCCATGATGAGCAGTGTGTCGCGCTGCGGTTGCAGTCCGAGCGCCACGCGCGCGGCTGCCATGTCCGAGCGCGTGAATTGCGGGCGCACCGGTGTGCCGGTCACGAGAATGTCTTTCGTGCGGAGCCGTTTCGCGCACGTCGGGAAACCCACGAACGCCTGCGACACCAACCGCGAGAGAAATTTGTTCGCGCGTCCCGGCACGGTGTTCGACTCGTGGAGGAAGGTGGCGACGCGCAATTTTTTCCCGGCCAACACCGGCGGCGCGCTGGTGAAGCCGCCCATCGCCAGCACCGCGCTCGGCGGGCGGGCAGCGAAGACGCGGCGCGCTTCGAGATACGACGCGCGGAAGCCTTGGAAGAATCCGGCGAAGTTCCCGCGCACCAGACCGACGGCGGGCAGCGTGACGATTTGCATCCCGCTCGTGGCGCGCGCGGCCTGCTGATCCACTTCCTTCGGCGAAATGATCAGCATCACGTCGCAGCCGCGTTGCACCAGTTCTTCGCCGACCGCCAGTCCCGGAAAGAGATGACCGCCCGTACCACCGCAGGCGATGGCGACGAGTGGAGTTGGGTTGGCGTGGGGCATCAGGAAACGCGTGTTGAGGGAACTTCGCGGGGGTTGAAAGGATTCAAGGCGCGCGTGCGACGCACCGGTTCGTGCGCGTGCCGCGCGACGCTCAGGACGAGACCGACCCCGACCATCATCATCAAGAGACTGGAGCCGCCGTAGCTGACAAACGGCAGCGGCAATCCTTTGTTCGGCAGCACCATCGTGACGACGCCGATGTTGATGAAGGCCTGGAGCGAAATGAGCACGGTGATGCCGAGCGCAAGCATCATGCCGAACCGATCGCTGGCGTGCGCGGCGATGTAAGTGCCGGACAAGGCGATGCCAAGGAAAGCCAGCACCACGCCCATCGTGGCCACGAGTCCGAGTTCTTCGCCGACAATGGAGAGAATGAAGTCGGTGTGGTTCTCCGGCACATAGCCGTATTTCTGCCGGCCATCGCCGAGACCGACGCCGAACAGGCCGCCGGAGCCGAGCGCGATTTTCGCCTGATGCTGCTGATAGGCTTTGCCGGCGAGATGTTTCTCGGGATTGAAGAAGGCATCCATACGGCCCGAGCGGTTGGAATTATTTTTCACCGAGAGACCAAACAGGAGCAGTCCGAGCACGACCACCGGCGCAATCAGCCACACGCGCGACCCAGCCACGAAGAGCAGCACGAAACTCACCGCCGCGAGCAGCGCCGTGGTGCCGTAGTCCGGCTCCAGAAAGATCAGGCCGATGACCAGGCCGATGATCGCGCCGGGCCAGAGGAGTCCCTTGATGATCGCGGGCTTCCAGAGCAGCGGCATGTGGCGCCCGAAGCGTTCGATGTAGGCGGCGAGCACGATGAGGAGCGTGAGCTTCGCCAGCTCAGACGGTTGAAACATCATGAAGTGAAGGTTCACCCAGCGTCGCGCGCCGCCGCGATTCACTCCGAGTCCCGGCACCAACACAGCGATGAGCAGCCAGACCGTGAGTCCAAGGATGGCCCACGGGATGCGCCCGTGCTTGAGGCGGCGGTAATCGAAGAACGCCACCGCGCCGCAGGTGATGACACCGAGCACCTCCCACAGCATCTGCTGGTTGAAGTAGCGCGCACCGGCGGGCGCGCTGCACAGCATGACCGCGCCGAGCGCGAGCAACGCCGCCACGCAGAAAACAAAAACTGTGGTCGCCAGTTTCACGATTTAGATCCCACGCTCCAAAGTCGAACGCCGGGGTGAGGTGCCCCGGCGTTCGCGCGATTTATTGAGCGGGAGGCACCGCGCCCGCCGGAGGGGCGGACTTCGGAGGCAGCTTTAACTTTTGCCCGACCTTGATTTGCGTCGTGGTCATGTTGTTGAGCTTTTGAATTTCTTTCACGGTCGTGCCGTGCTTCGTGGCGATGCTGCCGAGCACGTCGCCGGATTTCACGGTGTAGGTGTCAGCGGCGTCGGGCGTGGCTGGCGCCGTGCCAGCAAGGGCGGCGGGCGCGGCGGTTTTCGCGGGAATCTTCACCACGTCGCCGATCTTCAGCTTCGTCGGCACGAGATTCGGATTCGCGTCCACGATGGACTTGAGGCTGACATGGTATTTCGCAGCCAGCGTCGAGAAGCTCTCGCCCTTGGCGATCTTGTGTTCCGTGGCCGGAGCCGCGTCCACCGGCGGCACGAAACCCGGGTTCACCGGCGGCGTGACTCCGCCAGGCACACTGCCGGTCGGCGGAATGAGCACCACGTTCGTCGCGGGCGGAGCGCCGGTCGTTACGACGTCGGTGCCGAACGGCGGCGGCGTAAGATCATTCGTCGCCAGCGGCGGCGTGTCGGCGTGTTCCGCCGGTTTCTCCTCGCGCTTGCAGCCGAGGATCAGGAGACCGCCGAGCACGACAACGTGGACGGCGAGAATGCCGAACACGGCGATGCGGACGTGCGACTTGCGCCGGGCCTGGGATTCAAACGAGCCTTGCGGCACTAACGGACTGGGTTCATTCATTTTTTTCTTCGGCGCTCCCGGAGGAGCGTCCTTTCTGAGGTTGAGTTTATTTCTATTTTTGTTCCGGCGTTTTCCCTCAAAAAACGCCGGGCCAAATTCTTCAATGGGTCAAAGCGAGTGGGGCGGCCGTCCCGGCTGCCATCAGTCCGACGCGCGTCCTGCGGGTCGGATCGACAGGCGAGACGCCTGTCAGACGAAACGCAGGCGGGACGCCCGCGCCACGTTCCGGGGTTGTCGTTCGCACAGAATTTCGGAGTCGTTCCACGGCTTCGCGAAATACTTCTCCCCGGTGCTGATAGTTTCGAAATTGATCGAAGCTCGAACACGCCGGCGACAGCAAAACCACATCGCCGGGAACCGCCTCCTCCACCGCTGACGCGAATGCTTCTAGTAAACCGGGCGTGGTGCTGCAAGGAGTAAACGGACTCCACGCGGCGCGAATTTTTCCCGCCGTTTCGCCAAACAAAAACACGCCCTTCACCCGTCGCGCCAGCACCGGTCCGACTTCGTGATAATCGAAGCCCTTGTCCTTGCCGCCCGCGAGCAGCCACACGTTCGCCGCGCGCGGATTTTCGCCGTCCGGCATCGCGAGCAACGCCTTCGCAACCGCGTCCACATTGGTCGCCTTCGAGTCGTTCACGAATTTCACGCCGTTCACTTCCGCGATGAATTCGCAGCGATGCGGCGCGGGCTTGTAGCTCTGGATCGCACGCACCACGCCTTCAAGCGGGATGTGCAGCGCGCGTCCAACCGCGAGCGTGGCCATGATGTTCTCCGCGTTGTGCGGCCCGTGCAGAAGCACGTCTTCCATGTTCAAGAGCGGGCCGGTCCAGCCTTCGATGCGGCTGATGATCAGCGTGCGGTCGAGATAAATGTCCGCCGTGGAATCCGTGGCGCTGAACGTGACGAGCCGCGACGGAATGCGCACGCCCAGTTTTTTCAGATACGCCAGTGCCTCGCTCTGGATGATGGCGCAGTCGAACGCCTCCTGATTTTCAAACATCCGCGCCTTCGCGCGCACGTAGTCATCCATGCTCGCGTATCGGTCGAGATGGTCCGGCGTGAGATTCATCAGCACCGCGACGGCGGGCCGGAACATCTGAATCGTCTCCAATTGGAACGAACTGACTTCGAGCGTTACGTAGTCCAGCGCGCGCGTCTCGTCGGCTATCGCGCAAAGCGGCGTGCCGATGTTGCCGGCGGCGATGGTCTTGAGATCATTCTGCGTCAGCACGCGCTCGATGAGTTCCGTCGTCGTGGTCTTGCCGTTGGTGCCGGTGATGGAAATATTCAGCGCGAAGGACTGCTGGTAGCCGAGTTCCAGTTCGCCGATGAGCGGAATTTTCTTCGCGCGCAGTTCCACGACGAGCGGATGGTCCAGCGGCACGCCGGGGCTGATGACTGCGAAATCATACGCGAGACTGGGTGGCGGAACCTTCGCCGGCTTCATGGACGCGCGAACAATCGCCGGCGTGAACGGCGGCAGCTTCCGCACGCCGAGTTCCACGCGCACGCCATGCGCGCGCAACCGCGCCGCCGCCTCACGCGAAGCCGCGTTGTCCAGACTGTCCACCGCCACCACGCGCCCGCCGCGCGCGACCAGCAACTCCGCCGCCGCCACGCCGCTCAGGCCGAGGCCGATGACCAGCACGTTTTTGTCTTCAATCGCGAACATAAATTTTTCTTTCGTGGTGCGTGCGGCGTTTCGCCCAAAACGTCACCGTATTTTCAAAGTGCTCAGCGCGACCACCGCGCAGAGCACGCACAGGATGTAAAACCGCGTCACCACCTGCGATTCGTACCAGCCCTTCTTCTCGAAGTGATGGTGCAGCGGTGACATCAAAAAGATGCGACGACCCGCGCCGTATTTCCGTTTGGTGTATTTGAACCAAGTGGTTTGAAGCATCACTGACCCCGCCTCCGCGACGAACACTCCGCCCGCAATCACAAGAAGAAACGGCTGATGAATCAAGACCGCAATTATCCCGAGCGCGCCGCCCAGCGCGAGCGAACCGGTGTCGCCCATGAATACTTTCGCTGGATGACAGTTGAACCAGAGGAAGCCAAGACCCGCGCCGATCATCGCTGCGCAAAAGACCGTCAGTTCCCCTGCCCCGCTGACGTGCGGAATCTGGAGATACTTCGCCATGACCGCGTTGCCCGCGAGATACGTGACGATGAGAAAAACAATCGAGACGATGATCGTGCAGCCAATCGCCAGACCGTCGAGACCGTCGGTGAGGTTCACCGCGTTTGAACTGCCGACAATGGTGAGCATCACCACAATGGACCCGAGCACCGCGCTGCTCGCGACGGGATATTTGTAGAACGGCACCATGATGTCCGTGACGAGGCTGCGTGTCGCCGGCAGCGACAGAAGATAAAGCGCGATGAACAGTCCGAGCACGCCTTGCACGATGAGTTTAATTCTCGCCGCCGCGCCTGCGCCTGACTGCTTCGTGATCTTCGCGTAGTCGTCGTAAAAGCCGAGTCCCGCGAACACGATCACCGAGAGCAGCGTGAGCAGGACCAAAGTATTCCACTGCGCCCACAGCACGGCCGAGATGTCCATTGCCGCCACGATCAGAATGCCGCCCATCGTCGGCGTGCCTTTCTTGCTCAATACGCGCGCGACGAGCGATCCGCCCTCCTCAGCTTTGTCCACGTAGTCCTGGCCGAACTTCAAACGCTGCAACCCGCGAATCACTTTCGGACCGAGCCACATGCTCAACACAAATGCCGTCAACGCCGCGCCCGCGCTGCGGAACGTGATGTATTGAACGACGCGCAGGCCGGAGAGGTTGTCCTCCCAGCTTGTGCCGCGACTCGCGTTGGTCAGGTATTGGCTCAAGTAGTAAAGCATCAGCCCAGGCTCTCGCTTAGTTTTTCCAGCCCCGTCACGCGCGAAGCCTTGAGCAAAATCACGTCGCCCGCGTGCGTCGAATTTTTCAACGCCGCCGCCGCCTCGCCCACGTCGCGGCATTCCGTCACGTCGCGCATTCCGGCGGCGCGCGCGGCCTGCGCGATGACGCCCGCCATCTTCCCGACGGTCACGAGCCGGCTCACGCCGAGCGCAGCCGTCTGGCGGCCCACTTCGTCGTGCGCTGCTGCGCTGTGCGCGCCGAGTTCTGCCATGTCGCCGAGCACCGCGATGCGCTGACCGCGGCAAGGGAAATCGTTCAACGTGGTGAGTGCTGCCAGCATCGAGTCAGCGTTGGCGTTGTAGGCGTCGTTGAGAATCTTCACGCCGTTCCGTTCGGAAACTTGCAGACGCATCTTCGGCGGCTGACACGACGCGAGACCGCGACGGATTTCCTCCGCGCTCAAGCCCAATTCCGCACCGATGGCGATGGCGAGCGCCGCGTTCGTGGCCTGATGGCGGCCCAAAAGGTTCACACGATATTCGCCGGAGAAATCTTCGAGCGGCGCGGCGAGATCGAATTCCACGCCGGTTTCATCCGTGCGGAGATTGCCGATGCGCCAGTGGTTGCCGGAACTGAAACCGACCCGCACCACTGCCGCCTTCGAGCGCGCGGCGACGGCTTCCGCGAAACTTGTGTCGCCGTTGATGAAGAGTTTGCCGTCGGCAGGCAGCAGTTGCGCGAGCCAGCCTTCTTCTTCCGCCACGCCGTTCACATCGCCGAAAAATTCCAGATGCTCGCGACCGATGCTCGTGATGACGCCGAAGCGCGGCTGAATCATCGCGACCAGCGGCGCAATCTCGCCGGGATGATTCGTGCCGACTTCGAGCACCGCCGCCTCGTGATGCGACTCCAGCCGCAGCAGCGTGAGCGGCACGCCGATGTTGTTGTTGAAGCTCGCCTCGCTCCAGAGCGTGGAAAGTTTCTGGCGCAGCACCGACGCGATAAGTTCCTTCGTTGTGGTTTTGCCATTCGATCCGCCGACCGCAATGACGGGCAGCGTGAAGTCGCGGCGATATTCCGCCCCGAGCCGGGCCAGCGCCTCGCGCGTGTCTTCCACGGCGATGAGTGCTCCGTCGAAATTTAGAGGCAGCCGCTGTCGGAGGACGACAGCGGCTGCAGCGTCTTTACCCAAGACCTCCTTTAGAAATTGATGACCGTCGTGCTGCACGCCGGTCAGCGCGAAGAACACGTCGCCGGGCCGCACGTCCTTCGAGTTCGTGCAGACGCGCCGCGCCAGCGTCTCGGGCAAGCCGGTCAATTGCTCACCCGCGCACGCCTTCGCGACAAACTGCAGACTTCTTGGATCCATGCTCGCAACCATGTTCAAAAGACGCGCAGGGACAACCGGCGCGGCTGTAAATTTTCTTCTTCCTGGAGCGCGGGCTTTCCAGCCCGCAGCAACGTCCGCAAAGAAACAGGCTCGGAAAAATTCCATTGCGCCTCGCCGCAACACGTTGCTGCGGGCTGGAAAGCCCGCGCTCCGAGCAGCAGCTCACGGTGCATTTCTTCCAGATGCGCCTGCACTTCCAGATCCACACGCGTATTCATCGCCGTCCTCCGTGAGTTAAACATTCCAGCGCCTCGCGCGCGTGAACGCGGTCGTCGAACGGCACCACCGTGTCTTCAAATTCCTGGTAGGTCTCGTGGCCTTTGCCGGCGAGCAGCACCGTGTCACCGGGTTTCGCCATCGCGAGAATTTCCTGGATGGCCCGCGCCCGATCCAATTCCACCGTGTAGCCCGTCTGCTTCACGGAGCGGAAACCTTCCTCGATCTGCGACGCGATTTTCTCGGGCTGTTCCTTGCGCGGATTGTCGCTGGTGATGAATGTGAAGTCCGCGTGCTCGGCGGCGACGCGGCCCATCTTCGCGCGCTTGCCCGTGTCGCGACTGCCGCCGCAACCGAAGAGCAGCAGCACGCGGCCCTTCGTCACTTCGCGCAAGGTCGTGAGCACATTGTGCAAAGCGTCATCCGTGTGCGCGTAGTCCACGAAGACCGCAAACGGCTGCCCGCACATCACGCTCTCCAGACGCCCCGGCACCGGAGCCATGTGTGCGAGCGCGGACTGAATTTTCTTCACCTCGATGCCGAGCGCGAAGCCCGCGCCCGTCGCCGCCAGCGCGTTGTAAATGTTGTGCCGGCCAATCAGCGGCAGCTTGCAGTCGAAGTTTTTGTCCCTGGACTCCACCGTGAAACTCGACATATCCGCCCCGAGATGAACCTTCGTTGCGCGCACGCTGGCGGCGCTGCGCACGCCGTAGGTCAACTTGAGCGTCACGTCGGATTCCTGCGCCAGCCGCACGCCGCTCGCGTCGTCAATATTGATCACCACCGCGCCGCGCTTCGTGCCACTGGACGTCTGCGTGAAGAGTTTTTGCTTGGCGAGAAAGTAGTTTTCCATGTCGCCGTGGAAGTCGAGATGGTCCTGCGTGAGGTTCGTGAAAATCGCCACATCGAACTCCACGCCCGCAACGCGTTGCTGCTCCAGCGCGTGGGAGCTGACTTCCATCACGCACGCCTTGCAACCGCTCGCGACCATCTGCGCCATCATCTGCTGCACGTCGAGCGACTCGGGCGTGGTGCGCGTGGCGGGAATCACCCGGTCGCCGATCTCATAACGCACCGTGCTGAGCAAACCCGTTTTGAAACCGGCGGCTTCGAGCAATTCCTTGATCATGAACGCCACCGTCGTCTTGCCGTTCGTGCCGGTGACGCCGATGACTTGCAGCTTCGTGCTCGGGTGCTTGTAAAAGGAAGACGCCGCACAGGCCAAAGCCAGCCGCGCATTCGGCACTTTCACCTTCGTGGCACGCGGCGAAGTGAAGCCGTTCCGCTCGCAAATAATCGCCGCTGCGCCGCGCGAAATCGCGGTGTTGATGTAGTCGTGTCCGTCCACGTTCACCCCAGGGATGGCGACAAACACCATGCCGGGCGTCACGCGCCGCGAGTCGTACACGACCCCGGCGATCTCACGGTCCATCGGCCCCTCGGCCTTGTAACCGTGAATGTGTTTGAGCAGTTCCTTCAGTTGCATCGAATCAAAGTTTTTCGCGTGCGAACAGCGCGACCGGGCGGCTTCTCTCGCCGACCTTCGCCTCTTTCGTTGGCGCGGGTTCCACGTCGGGTTTCAGATTGAGAAAATTCGCGATGCGCTCGGCGATGCGCTTGAACACGGGCGCGGCCACCGCTCCGCCGTAGTAGCCGGTCTTTTTCAGCGGCTCATCCACAGACACGGCGATGAGCAGTTCGGGATTGTCCGCCGGGAAAAATCCGATGAAGGAGGCGTAATATTTTTCCTTGGTGTAGAAGCCGCCGACGGGCTTCTCCGCCGTGCCGGTCTTGCCGGCCACGGTGTAGTTCTCTAACCGCGCTTTTTCCGCCGTGCCGGTCTGCACCACCGTCTTCATGGCCGTGACGGAATCTTTAGCCGCTTCCGAAGTCACGACGCGGCGCACGATTTGCGGTTGGTATTTCACGACCGTCTCGCCTTTTTCATCCACGAGACTGTCCACGATCATCGGGCGCATCAGCACGCCGTCGTTGGCAATGGCCGAGAGCGCCATGGCCATTTGCAGCGGCGTCGCCGTCACGCCCTGGCCGATGGGGATGCGCGAAATGTGGATGAGCGCCCAGTCCTTCGGGCGCGGCAGCCAACCCCCGACTTCGCCGGAGAGCGGCAGCCCGGTGCGCTGGCCGAAGCCGAAATCCCAGATGTATTTGTAGGTCCGATCCTTGCCCATTTTGATCGCGACCTTGGCCGTGCCGATGTTCGAGGACTTCGCAATAATTTCTTCGACGGTCATTACCGGGTAGCGCTCATGGTCGTGGAGAATGTGGCCGGCGAAGGAGAACGCACCGTTCTCGCAGTCGAAGCGGTCGGAGAGCCGCACCACGCCGTCATTCAACGCGCCCGCCAGCGTCACCGTTTTGAACGTCGAACCTGGCTCGAACATATCGGTGATCACCCGGTTGCGCCGCGCGTCGGCGGAAGTTTTCGCGGGCAGGTTCGGGTTGAAATTCGGCAGCGTGGCCATCGCGAGAATCTCCCCGGTGCGCGGACGGACCACGATGGCCGACGCACTGGCCGCGTAGTGTTTCGCCATCGGCGCGACCAGTTCCTCCTCCACAATCTGCTGCACGCGCGCATCAATGGTCAGCTTCACATTGAGGCCGGGACGCGCCTCCACGTCCTGCTCGCGGAAGACAAAAATTTCCTGCTTGCGGCTCGTGGCCTCGGTCTTCACCCAGCCGCGCGCGCCGTGAAGTTTTTCGTCGAAAGTCTTTTCAATGCCCTCGACGCCGGCGGGGAGCGAATTGGTGCGGCCGTTTTTCACGACCTCGCGGTAGCCGGTGAAGCCGAGCACGTGCGCACCGAGCGCGTTGTTCGGGTAGGTGCGGATTTGATCGTCCTCGGTGTAGATGGCGCGCGTCCAGGCGAGGTTCAGTTCGCCGAGCTGCTTCTTGGTATATTTCTTCCCCCGCGTGATCACGGCATACTCGTTGGTCAGCGCGGAGCGAATCTTCTCCCAGTCCTCGACCGGCACGCGCTGCTTGAGCACGACGTAGCGCGCGGTCACAACTTCGCCGGTTTTGTTGAGCGTGGTGCGGCTGAACTGCTGGAGCAGCGCAGTCTCGTTCGTCTTGAGCAGCGGCGCGAGGAAGCGCGCAATCTCTTCCTCCTGTCCCTTCAACGAGAATGGATCGGCGCACACCCGCTTGACGGGAATGCTGGTCGCGAGCGGACTGCCGCGACGGTCGAGAATGTCGCCACGCGGCGCTTCGCGATAATAGAAGTGGTCGTGCTGATCCTCGGCGAGCCGCGCGAACTCCTCATGCTGCAAGACCTGGAGGTCCACGAGCCGGCAGCCGAGCGTGACGAAGCAGACGCTCATCACGATGGTCAGAACAACCATGCGGCGGCGATTTTTTTGGGCGTCCATCACTTCGGTCCTCTGTCACTGGGGCGAACACCGGATTGTGTTCTCCCGAAAACTTTGCCGGCCACCCGGTGGCGATCGGTTCCTCTCCGACGGCGTCACCGGGCAGCGGCGGCAAAAATCATTGGCGTCTCAGACGGGCGAGCTGGTTCTCGGCCCAGAGCGGCTGGCTCTTCGGCGCGGTCTGACCGCTCGCGGGCGTTTCCACGATGGTTAAAATTTGAGATTGAGCCGGCTGGGCCAACTGTAGTTTCCGTTCCCGCACCTGCTGTTCTAGGTACGTGGGCGACTGGAGCGTGAGCATTGAGCTTTGCAGCCGCGCGTTGCCGGCCTGTAATGACTTCAACTGCTGCTCGCTCCGCTGAATCTGCCGCCCCAGCTCGACGAGCTGGTTTTTCTGATAGACGTAGCCAATCGCCGAGCCACCGAGCAGCAGGCAAAGCAACGCCGCCTTCGCACCCGGCACCAGCCAGGTCGCAGATCCATTTTTTCGGTTCCTTCCCATCTCAAGTTTTTTCCAACACTCTCAACTGCGCACTCCGGCTGCGTGGGTTGGAATCCAGCTCGGCTTCACCTGGCTGAATCCCCTTGCGTTGCACCCAGCGCAGCTCTGGCTTGCGCGGTTTCCGCAACTCCGGGACATCGACCTCGCCTTCAATGGCGTAGTCCCGCGTGCGTTCATTTCCAAACTCTCTGAACAGCCTGACTTCCAGCGAATGAAACGTAATCACCGCCATTCGCCCGCCCGGCTGCAAAATCTTCACCGCTGCGTCCAGACCCCGGCGCAACGAGCCCAGTTCGTCATTGGTGGCAATGCGCAACGCCTGAAAAACCTGCGTCGCCGGATGCGTGCGTTTGCCGTGTCTGGGTGCGAGCCGCTCGATGAGGTCGGCCAGTTCTTTCGTCGTCGTGAAGCGTTTCGCTTTCCGCTGCTCGACGATGGCTTTCGCAAATCGTCGCGACTGACGTTCCTCACCGAACTCCCACATAATTTTTGCGAGATCGAACTCGCTGCTTTCGTTGACCAGGTCCGCCGCCGTCATGGTCTGGCGCTGGTCCATGCGTGAATCAAGAGGCCCTTCGGCGTTGAAGCTGAAACCGCGTTCCGACCAATCCAACTGGGCCGAACTCACACCCAGATCCAAAACGATTCCCGCGCAACTCGCCGGCGGAATCCATTCCGCCACCTCTGAAAAATTTCCACGCCGCAACTCCAACCGCCCCGCGAACTTCGCCAGCCTCTGCTCCGCCGCAGCGAGCGCATCGCCGTCCCGATCCATGCCCCACAACCATCCCTCCGGCCCGCTCGCTTCTAAAATCGCCGCTGCATGACCACCGCCGCCAATCGTGCCATCAAAATATTTTTCACCGCTCCGGGGCTGGAGCGCCTCCACCACTTCCCCGAGCAAGACCGACTTGTGAACAAACTCCGGCACACATGAAACCTCACGGCCGCAGCCGCTGAATCAGTTCCCGCACCCGCTGCCACACCGGTGCCACCTTCACCACGGGGATTTCCATCGCACCGACTTTCACCACACTCGGCAGAGCTTCCGGCGGCCGCACCGTCGCCAATTCCAAATCTGTGTCGCTCAGGTCGTTCCGCAGCGGCTTCACGTTGTCCAAGGACAACTCGCCCTGCACCGCCGTCCGCTCTACGGGCGCGCCCTGCTTCGCGAAGGGGTTCAACTTTTTAGCCCACCCGGTGCTCGCCGCTGTTCTCACCTGACGCGGCACCGGCACGGCCTTCGCCCGCTCGGCGCTCGAACCGCTGAAATTTCTCACCGTCGGCTCCGTTGCGTTGCCGAAGGTTGGCAGCCCACCCGCGCGCACCTTGTAGCGATGCGGCTGATCCTTCGCCTCGCTCAACGTGTTGGTTGTGTGCAACAGTTTCATCAGCATCATAGCTTCATGCCCACCACCGCCTGGGCCGCCACCAGATCGTTGTTCGCCTGCGAGTCCGCATGACGTTTTGGATCCCACAGTTCAAACCAGCCCATCAGCCCGACAAACTTCACGCTGCTCTTGATCCCCACCGCACTCGTCAAAATTTCCGGCAGCAGAAACCGCGACGACTTGTCGAGCTTCAGCAACTGCGCCCGACCGCTGATCGCCCGGGCCACCGCCAGCGACCGCTCATCGCTCAAGGACGCCTGCCCCACCGACGCCATCATCTGCTCAAATCTCGGAACCGGCAGCACCAGCAAGTAATCCCGCTTCACCAGCGGCCACGGCAAAACCCAGAACTCGTCGTGCTGCTTCGAGCGCCAGCGCACCGGCAACGTCACGCGCCGGCTGGGGTCGAGCATGTACTCGTCGTCCCCTGCAAAAACTACCGGCTTCGGACCTTTGGATTTGTCTGGCTCCACACATTTTTCTCCGGCATTTGCCAACGCTCGCCGTTTTCTACCGCTTTTCTCCATTTTCTCCCGTTTACGTTCAAGAACAAAAGCGGATTTTTCTTGCCCTCCTTGTGGACAACTTATTCACAGCCCGGAAATAGTCTGCGCGTGCGCGTCGCCGATTTTGAATTTCATCTCCCCGAAGAACTCATCGCGCAGCAACCCGCGCCGACGCGCGACGCCTCACGACTGCTCGTGCTGCATCGTGAAAACGCGCGCGTGGAACACAAAAGATTCCGTCACGTTCTGGAAATTTTTCAGCGTGGCGACGTGCTCGTGCTCAACGACTCACGCGTGATCCCCGCGCGCCTGCGCGGCGTGAATTCAATCACAGGCGGCGCGTTTGAAATTTTATTGCTCGAAGAAGTTTCCGCGAACGACTGGTGGGCCATGATGCGTCCCGGCAAACGCGCGCGCCTCGGCACGGAAATTTTTCTCACAGATGCCCGCGGCGCGCGCACGGAAATTTCCGCGACCGTGCTCGACGTGAACAGCGAAGGCCATCGCCGCCTGCGCTTTGCCCAACGTGCCGCCAGCGTCCCGCTGGCGTCCGACTTCAACATCATCCACGAGTTGGACAAACTCGGTGAACTTCCCCTGCCCCCTTACATCCGCCGCGCCCCGCACCAACCGAGTGAACAAGACCACACGCGCTACCAGACGGTGTTCGCCCGCGATCACGGTTCCGTCGCCGCGCCGACCGCGGGCCTGCATTTCACCCAAGAGTTGCTGCACGAGATCACGCAACGGGGCGTGGAGATTTGTCACGTCACGCTGCACGTCGGCCTCGGCACGTTCGCGCCCGTGAAAGCCGACGATGTGAATGACCACGTCATGCACCACGAACGGTTTCACGTCACTGATGCGGTCGCGCAAAAAATCAACGCGGCGAAATCCGAAGGCCGCCGCGTCATTGCCGTCGGCACCACCAGCGTGCGCGTCCTCGAATCCGTGGCGCGCGCGCACGATGGAAAAATAATCAGCGGCTCCGGACGCACCGACATTTTCATCCACCCGCCCTACCGCTTCCGCATCGTGGATGCACTGCTCACAAATTTTCATCTCCCGCGCTCCACGCTGCTCATGCTCGTGAGCGCGTTCGCTTCACCGAATGAAACGGGCGGACGCGAAAAAATTCTCAACGCCTACGCCGAGGCCGTGCGCGAACGCTACCGCTTCTTCAGCTACGGCGACGCGATGCTGATCACATGAAAGCAACGAAGCTCAACCAGGTGGAACCGCTCGCGCTGCGAGCGGTCTCGCCTCGCAGCGCGAGGCGAGCCACCACACGTCCTTTCGTTTTCCTGAACGTCGCGACCACGGCGGATGGAAAGCTCGCGCCGGCGAACCGCCACTTCGTTCCGTTCAGCAGCCGGCGCGATCAGGAACTGCTCTACCGGCTCCGCACGCACGCCGACGCCGTGATGGCCGGCGCGCGGACGGTGGACTCCGCACCCGTGACGATGGGGCCGGGCGGAAAAAAACTTCGTTCGCAACGGCTGAAGAACGGACGCGCGGAATACAACCTCCGCGTCGTGGTCAGCGGCACCGGCTCGATCAATCCGCGCGCGGAAATTTTCCGGCACAAATTTTCTCCCCTCATCATTCTCGTCACCCAACGCGCCCGCCGCGCGCGCGTTCAACAGTTGGAAAAACTCGGGGCCATCGTCCACGTTTGCGGCGAAACGGAAGTTGATTTCCCCGCCGCGCTCGCCTGGCTGCGCCGCGCGTGGAAGGTGAAGACGCTGCTCTGCGAAGGCGGCGGCGAAATCAACAACGCCCTGCTGCGCGCGAATCTGGTGGACGAAATTTACCTGACGCTCTGCCCGAAAATTTTCGGTGGCCGCACCGCCCCCACGCTGGCCGACGGAGCCGGGGTGCCGTCACTCGCCGCAGCCACGCAGCTCAAATTGAAATCGCAGCGGCGTGTGGGCGATGAAATGTTTCTATGCTACTCGGCTGACACGCGAAAAATCAGGGTGGCGTGAAGACCAGTTCAAACAACGATGGCAGGCGCACCCAGCGCTGATTGACGTGGCAATAAACAGTATCGCCCGTGCTGCCCTCACCTTTGCGGATCACCATCAGGGAGTTCAGCGGCAGATCTGAGGCGATGAGCTTGCGACTTGATTCGGACATCAGCGGCGGTTTGGGAATGATGCGGATGATTTCCCCCCACGGGACGGCGGGCGCGAGCGATTCAACTCCGCCATAATTTCCTGCTTCTCCTTCGCGACTATCTGGCCGGCCTTTGCGGCATTCGCCCCAAAAACCCTTGAGAGATCCGCCGCCGTCGGTTCCATCGCGACAAACGCTTTGACCATCTCATCGCGCGTGCCGGTGCGCATGGTGGTGTCGAACTTTTTTATGGCCTCAACCAGAGTACGCTGCGGCTCGGGCAGAGGTTTCTCTGCGGCTTCAATCGCTCCCTTTTGTTTCAGAAACGTCGCGACTTCCGCGTGCTCGGTGAGCAGGGCGTGCGAAAGCGGGGTGAAGCCGTCATTGTCCGTGATGTTCAAGTCGGCCTTTTGCGCGACGAGCAATTCGGTCATCGGCAGATCGCCGAGGCTCGCCGCGTAATGCAACGCGGTCGCGCCGGTCGGCAGTTCCTTCAAGCTCGGATTTGCGCCCGCCGCGAGCAGTCCGGCCACCGCTTCCCGATGACCGCCCCGCGCGAACAGGCTCAACGCGCTGTAGCCCAGTGAATCCTGAGTGTTCGGATCGGCCTTGGCCTCCAGCAGCGCCTGAGCCACCGGCCAACTGCGCCGGGTTGCCGCGCTGAGCAGCGGGAACTGCCCGAATTGATTTACGGCCTTTACGTCCGCTCCTTTCGCGAGCAACAACTTCACCAAGGCCAGGTTGGTTTTTCCGGCCGCCTGCAGCAACGCGGTGGAGCCGTTGGTCGCCCGCGCATTCACATTCGCACCGCTGGCCAGCAGCGTCTCCACGACAGGTTGGTGTCCTTGCATCGTGGCGATTTGCAGCGGCGTTACTCCACGGCTGTTCGTGGCATTCGCGAGTTCGGGAAAGGCCATGAGCAAGGCTTTCACTTTTTCCAACTCACCGGCGCGCGCGGCCACATTGATGGGAATGTCGGCGGCGGTTCCGGCCGAAGTATTCGCCGGCTGAAGCGCCCGGACGGAAGGCGGGCGCGCGCCTGAGGCCACCGGAGCCACAGCCGTCGCGCCCACTTTCGAAAGAACATCCACCACTTCCTTGCGCCCGTAGCCGGTGGCGAGTTTCAACGGCGTGAGATTGCTCCGGTCGCGCGCGTTTACGTCCGCCTTGCTGGCGAGAAGAAATTCCACCACCGAGACATGGCCCTTTCGCGCCGCCTCGTGCAACGGCGTGCTGCCCGAAGCGGCATCCTTGAGATTTACCAGCGCGGGATTTTTCTCCACGAGGGCGCGAACTTTCGCCAGATCGCCGTCACTGGCGGCGTCGTGGATTTCAGCAGCCTGCGCGGGCCAGGCACACGCCGCAAGCAAACAAACCATAATGTGGAGAAAAACTTTAACGAATTTCGATGTCGTAGTCATAGATGTGGATGGGCGTGACCGTATCGATCCCACGCCGGATGAAAAGTGCGAAAAGTTGGATGACGGACGCAGGGGCGCATCTTGAAGTTACCGCCTGTTAAAAACGCTGGCGTGCGGGCGTGAGAAAAAGCGGCGCTAAAGCGACCGCACTCCAAACGCTGCCGCGTAGCAGCAGACGCCTCGTCGCGCGCGGAGCGTTTGGAGTGCGGTCGCTTTAGCGCCGCTTTGGGATGGCGATACTGTCAAGATGCGCCCCGGACGCAGACCGAGAACGGCTACAGCATTCAACGATGACGAGCGACAAGGCTCGAAGAAGATTTTTGTAATGAGAAGGATTGCTGGTCGTGCGAGCTGTCTCATTTGAGAAATTCATCCGTCACGCCGTCGAGCGTTGGCGATCAGTGCCGCCGCACTTCCAAAATTTCATGCGCGGGCAGGCGCAGCTCGCCGAGCGCGGGTTCGCGCAGGCGCAGTTCGCCATCGCCCACCGTGAGCTGCGTCGCGAGGAGCGTCGCGCCGTCGGCGGTTTCGATCTCGAAGGGGGCGCGTTGCAGGCGGCGCGGCTGGAGCACGAGCGCCAGCACGTCATCATCGAGATCAAACGTGCGCAGGCCGTAGAGCACGGAGCTGATGGTGAGCTGGCGGCCTTCGAGGGCGCGGAAGTCGCCGTCGAAAAAATCGCCCGTGCTCGTCCACACGCCGGGGCGGCTGATGCGCGTCTTCCACATCAGGTCGCCGTTGAGCGGCTGGAACGCGATGCGGGCCACGCGCGAGATGGGCGCGCGCACCACTTTCGGAGCGCCGGCGAAAATGATTTCCTTCTCATTCGCCGAGGCGGGCCGGCCCGTGATGGTCGAGCCGCTAACCAGTTCCACCTCGGGCGTGAAGAAATCATTTTGCAGGCGGGGTGCCTCGCGGACTTTGCTGAAGGTGGTCCAGTTCAGCACGCCGTCGCGCGCGCCGGCCACGGCGAGGCCGACGAAAATGTTCGACTGCATGGGCAGCGAAACGGTTTCCAGCACCGACCAGCGGCGACCGTTCGGCGAGATGAAGGCGGTGAACTCGTTGCTCTGCCGACGGAGCTTCAGCCACATCGGCGCGAAGAGGGCGCGCGGCGAACCAACCTGCGTCTCGGTGCGTTCTCCGGCGCGAAATTGCAGCGCGCCGCCGCGCTCGGCGGTGAGGGCGAGCGTCACGTTGCGCGAATATTCGTTCAGGCTCTCGCGCATCATCAGGCCGGCCTTCGCGTTCGGATGCGTGTAGTGAATGCTCACGACCTCGGCCACGATCTCGCTGTCGCCCCGCACGGGTTTGAAGACGTAGTGAAAGGCGTCGCTCTCGCCATCCACGTTCAGGCCCGCGCCGCGCACGGTGAAGATGCCGCTCTCGTGCCGCGTGCTGCCGGGTTGGCGCGTGAAGCCGATGTCCATCTCGCGCCACGGCGCGGGCAACGTGGTGTCGCCCGATTCAATCGTCGTCGAGGAGAGCGCGTTGGTCGGAAAGGAAAGGAGCGTGATGTTCGTCAACTTTAGGTTGTCGATGGAACCGAGTTCCACATTCACCACCACCACGCGCTCTGGTGTGAAACGAATCTGGCCCGACAGCGTGCGCCCGTCCGCCGTACGCACCAGGCCGAAGCGCGCGAACCCACCGACGCTCGTAAGCAGCAGCAGACTGATGACACCAAGGAATCGCACGGCGGAACAGTTCACCGGCCCGTGGAGAAGTGCCAATGGATTTAGATGGTTGCCAAAAGTATTTCTGGATACGCCCCGTCGAGATACGAACGCGTTTCCCCTCACCCCGGCCCTCTCCCCAGCGGAGAGGGAGAACAGCATTCAGTCTTCAACTATCCGAACGCTCTCGTCGTCACCTGACGCAGTGTGACTTTCTCCCTCTCCCCGAGGGAGAGGGCCGGGGTGAGGGGAAACGCGCGCACCAGTGAAACGGGAAACGGAAACTATCTTTGGCAATCGCGCTTATCAGCCAAGCCGTGCTCGACAATCGGCCGCGGCAGGGCGGCGCGAAATTGTGTGGGCGACTGGCCGGCGAACCGGCGGAAACTGCGGTTGAAATGCGTGAGTGACTGGAAGCCCGTCGCGTAGGCGATCTCGCTGCTGCGCGCGTGCGGATTGAGCAACAGGTTTTTCGCCTTCTCGATTCGGACCCGCGTGACGTGCTCGGTGAAGTTCAGCCCGGTGGCCTGCTTGAACATTTTGCAAAAATAAAACGTGCTCATGTTGGCTGCGCGCGCGACCGCCCCGAGCGAAAGAGGCTCCGCCTGATGCGTCTCGATGTAGCGGCGTGCGCGGGTGATGGACGGCGGCTCGGCGGCGGTCTGCTGCACGGCGAGCTGGTTGCCGAGAGTCGCAAGGTGCTGGCCGAAAATGGAGAGCAACCGAACCATCGCCTGATACTGCGCGGGCGCGAGCACGCGGGAATGGAAGTACGCTTCCTCCAGTTTTGAAAGGTCAACGGTCAGGCCCCAATCAATCAACTGGCGCGTGGTGCGCTGGAACTGCGCGCGCGTCGGCTTCTTCAGGAACACCTGGCCGGTTTGCAGGAAGCCGACCAGTTGCTCGCCGAGCCGCACCGGCACGGCGGTGTCGCACAGGCCCGCGAAACAGGTCACGGTGCGCGCCTCGTGCTGTGCGGTGTCACTGAGTTTCTGTTGCACCTCCAGACACGCGGCGCAGGTGCGGCTGCGCTTCGCCATCAACACGCAGAAAGGATTCTCATGCGCCTTGCCGTGTTGTGGGGGACGCCAGCTTTCCACGGGGCGGAGCGTGAGCGGCAGGCCGGTGGCCGCGCTGAAGGCGCGCTCGTAGTCGCGGTAAATTTTCGAGCGGGACAATTGCTCAAGCAGCCCGGGGGATTTGGTGGCACGCACGTTTGGAAAGTAACACCCGGCCTCGCGCCGGCAAGGCGCAGCTCATCAACGAAGGCGATTCAAATTGGTGGGCCGGAGCACGGGCGTCCCGTCCGCTCGAATGGAACCAAGGGACCGCGCCGCCCGGATCGCCTGGTGCGGATGGAATCCTTCGGCGCGATCCGGCGGGCGAGACGCCCGCACACCTGTTTGGGTGCCCGCCACTTTCAATCGCATCCCTCATGGACAAATAAAGGTGAGCCTCGGGCAAAATCCGTGGAGCGCGAATGGACGGCGACGCCCACCTTGTGTTCATGAAAGGTTCACCCGAAAAAAATCCAGCCGGCGGGGCGGACAAAAAACGATCTCGCGTCCGCGCCGGGTCCAGGAAGTTTCACCCGTTCCAAAAGGTGCTCGTCCCCACGGATTTTTCCACGGCCTCCTTCACGGCCATTGAACAGGCGCTGGCACTGGCCGCGCAGCCCGGCACCACGCTGCTCCTGGTCCACGCGCTCGACCCTGGCTCGTTCGCGCAAAGCGTCGAGACCATTCCCGGCCTGCCCGACGTGGAGACGCGGGCGCAGGACGCGCAGAAAGACCTGAGCGCCCTGGCGCGGAAAAGGATTCCCGCCTCGATCCCGGTCGAGACGCTGGTCCGCATTGGCGTGCCGCATGACGAGATCGTGCGCTCCGCCATCGCGTGTTCCGCCGATTTGATTGTCATCGCCACCCAGGGCCGCAGCGGCCTGAAACATATTTTGCTCGGCAGCACCGCCGAGCGCGTGGTGCGGCACGCCCGCTGCCCCGTACTTGTGGTGCGGCGCGGGCATGGAAAGGAAAAATTATGACCACCTACGAACTGCTCCTGGCCAACCATCCCTTCCTGCGCGGGCTACCTGCCCCGCAGCTCGACATGCTGGCCGCCGCTGCGATGCGCCGGAACTTTGAGGAGGGCGAGGTGATTTTCCGCGAGGGCGATCCTGCGAACCGCTTCTACCTGATTCAACGCGGCCATGTGGACGTGAACTGGCGCGACGTGAACGGAGAACTGGTGCCGGTCGAGCGGCTCGGCCCCGGCGAGACGTTGGGCTGGTCCTGGCTGTTCCCGCCTTACCACACGCACTTCGAGGCGCGCGCCATCGAACCGGTCGAGGCGATCTTTTTCTACGGCACGCAGGTCCGCGAGTTCGCCGAGCGCGACGCGGAGTTCGGCCAGGCGCTGATGTCCCGCGCCGCGAGCGTGATGCTCCAGCGGTTGCAGGCCGCGCACCGCGAGGTGCTGGCGCTGCGCCGTGAACTGGCCGCCACCGGCACCGCCTGCGCGCCGCGCTGGAATGAATTTCGACCCACGACCTGAAACCAAAAAACCTCGGAGGAATTATGATTGGAGATTATTTGACCGCACTGCTCGGAGTCTCGCTGGCTGTCGCTTACATGGCCTTGGTCCATCGCTGGCTGGCCAGAGAATCGGCGCTCGCCGAAACGGCCGCCACGTCCCCGACGGGTGGGGGGTGATTAAACACACGCCGCGCCGCGGGCCATCGCCCAAGATTCGCGTTGCACGTCCGGTGCTCGCCCGGCACATTGCGCCGGATTTCGGCGGAGAGATGGCTGAGTGGTTTAAGGCACACGCCTGGAAAGCGTGCGTAGGTAACACTACCGTGAGTTCAAATCTCACTCTCTCCGCCAGTTTCATTTCTACCGGTCCTCTCCGGGCTTTATTCCGCCGGCTCACTGGCCTGAATGACTGAGGCTCGTGCCCTTTTGTGACTGATCCCGGTGCCTCACGGCTTCACCGCTTCAAACTTCCCCGAGACCGGACCCGACCACGGCGTGGACACTGGCGGGCCGTCCGTCTGCCGCTGGTTCAGATCCCGCGCGCGGGCGATGACTGACGCGCCCGCCTTGGGCGGAATGGGGTTCGTGTACAGCAACGCGCTGGAGGACAGCGCGCCGGCAGGCAGGCGCGGATCGGTGCCGTCGAGCGTGTAGTAAATCATGGCGTTCGTCGGCGCGGTCATCGTAAGCGCGCCGCCCGGGTGAGTCAGCAACGGCGCGGGCGTGAACTGCCGGTCAATGAATTCCACACGGTTCGACAGCCAGTCCTTCATGTGATTCACCTCGCCCTGGTAGCTGCCGCCGCGCGCCACCAGGCCCCAGCGCTGATACTCACGCGGCTGCACCTCGCGCACTTCATCCGCGAGTCGGTCAATGAGTCCGTGCAAGTTCGTGAGCGAGAAATGAGTGCGGCGCAGTTCCTGCCAGCGGTCGGCCCATTGCTGCCAGAAATCCACATCACTGCACAACCGCGGCCACCAGGTGCCGGAGAAATACGGACCCGTGTTCCAATGACGCGGGTTTGCGTCCCGTCCGTCGGTCGAGCCGAGCGCGCGGTCGAAATCCCAGTGCGGGCCGCAGATGATTTTTCCGCCGCGCGGTTTGTGGAAGTAGGTGCTCAAGACCATCGCATCCACGTTGCCGCTGAGGACTTCGAGCAGGTGGAAATCAATCGCGGCGTCCACGTCGAGGTAGGCGCGGTAGCCGGTGGTGGGATCGCGCCACTGTTCGCTGCCGAGCACGCGCTGGAACTCGCGCAGGTAATTGCGGATGTATTTTCGCTGCGGCGCGCGCTGCGGCAAGTCCATCGTGGCCTCCTTCGGCTCGACATACACCAGCGGGAAGCCGCCAGTGTCGAGTCCGACGCCGAGTTCATTGGGGCCGAGGCGGTCGAACTTGAGAATGTACCCGCCGGTGACGGCCGGCGTGGTCCGGTCGGCCGCGCTGAGTTTGTCCATGCTCACCCGCTGCGGCGCGAGTTTGATTTTCTCCTGCAACACGTAGAGGCCGTGATAGTGCGTCTCGCGCAGGCGGCCCGCGCCGCGCGAGAGGAACACTTCCACGAAACGCGTGCGCGGCGAGTAGCGGCCGAGGTCACGGCTCAACTGGTGGACGAAGGGATTATGAATCAGGACCGGGTCGTAAACGTTCGGCGCGTAGAGAATCCAGTCGGAGTCGGCGGGCAGGCCGAGCAGCGGCAACGTCCTCTCCTCGTTGAATTCATCCAGCAGTTGCAGCGCGAAACCCGGCTGCGGCAGGCCCGCCGAACTGGAGCCGCGCTGACGAAAGCCCGCGCGCGTCATCAGCGTGGGCGCGTTGGTCAGCGACGTTTTTCCGTTCACCGGCTCGAACAGCGATGCTTCCACGAACCATTGGTTGTCCGAGGTCGGCAGATTTTTTCCGAACGTGTCGAGCACCAGCACCGGCAACGGCGAGGTGAAATGCTGCGCGTTCGTGAACAGCCGCAGATACGCCACGCTGGCGGGCGGGCCGGGAAGCAGGCCTTCCTGATACGCGCGGACGCGGAGGTGCGCGGTGTTCGTGATCCAGAGCGGGGCGGCATAGACCGGCGAGTTGCTCCCAGGCAGCGAGCCGTCGCGCGTGTAGCGGATGTGGGCGTTCGTGGCGGACGTGGTGATCTGAAGCGTAAAGTCATTCGTGAAAGAGCCACCGGGACGGGAGAAGAAAACTTCCGGCGCGAAGCCCGCGCCCCGACTGGTGTTCGCCTTGCCGGGCGTGGGTTTCGCGAAGAGGCCACGCCAGGCCGGCTCGCCGCGCACGCTGCCGAATGAAGCGCCGACGGAAACTTTTGGAAAGGTGATTTCGGAAATGATGTTTGTCGCCGGATTCGCCAGCGCGAGAAAGCCGCCTGCAAGATGAAGTGAGAAGCTGGTGTGGAGATGGAGCAGATCGTTCGTCCGATTTTTCCCCGACGCGAAAACGGTCAGGTGTTTGTCCGGCAGCAGCACCACGTTCGGAAATTTCCAGCGCGTGAGGTTCGTGACCGTGTCCGTGAGGAACCAGCCGCCCAGACTCACCGGCGAGAAGCTGGCGTTGTGCAGTTCGATCCAGCCGGAACGTTCGCCATCGTCGTCCTTCACGCCGCCCGCCGGGTCCGCGAACACTTCGGAAATAAAAACCGACGTGAACGTGTCCGCCGCCGGGAGAGCGGTGGAGAGACCAAACGCCAGGCCCAGTCCGGCGAGAACGCAAAGGAGACGCGCGACGTTCATCGGCGAAATTTGTAACGGAGCTTTTCGCCCCAAGTCCATTGGTTCAATCGGTTGGGGAAACAATTTGCGAAGAAGGCCTCACGCAAAGGGCGCAAAGGGCGCAAAGAAAAAAGTTCTGATCCCCTTCGCACCTTTTGTGTCCTTGGCGTGAGGAATATTTTTAACCGGAGCAAACACCACGCGCTCGAATCATCTCTTTTCCCCGCCGCGCCGTTTGTGTTTCATCGCGCGCATGAGCAAGACGGCATTGATGTTCGCAGGCCAGGGCGCGCAGACCGTGGGCATGGGCAAAGAATTGGCGGAGAATTTTCCGGCGGCGCGCGGGTGGTTCGACCGGGCGAACGCCGCGCTCGGCTACGACCTCGCCTCCATTTGCTTCACCGGCCCGGAGGCGGAACTCACCAAGACGGAACACGCGCAGCCGGGAATTTTTCTCGTGAGCTGGGTCGCCTTCGAACTGCTCAAAGAGCGCGTGGCGGCGCTGAAGTTCGAGGCGACGGCGGGGCTTTCGCTTGGTGAATTCACCGCCCTGACCGCGGCGGGCGCGATGACTTTTGACGACGCCATCCGCGTGGTGCGGCAGCGCGGGCGTTTCATGCAGGAAGCGTGCGAGGCCACGCAGGGCGGCATGGCCGCGATCATCGGACTCGACGAGGCCGCGACGCGCGAAGTCTGCGCGCAGGCCGGCGTGGAACTGGCGAACTTGAACTGCCCCGGCCAGATCGTCATCTCCGGCCACGCCGACAAAATGCCCGCCGCGTGCGAACTCGCGAAAGCGCGCGGAGCCAAGCGCGCGCTGCCGCTGAACGTGGCGGGGGCGTATCACTCCGCGCTCATGGCCGGCGCACAACCCAGGCTCCTCGACGCGCTCGGAAACATTTCCATCACGACTCCGACAGTGCCGGTGATTTCCAACGTCACCGCGCAGGCGCACACCACGCCCGCCGAAATTTCCACGCGCCTCGTCGAGCAGGTCACGTCGTCGGTGCGCTGGGAAGAATCCATGCGCCATCTGCTCGCGCAAGGTTTCACCCGCTTCATTGAGCTGGGGCCGGGCGCGGCCCTGAGCGGTTTTATGAAACGGATCGACAAGGGCGTGCCGGTGCTGAACGTGGCGGATGCCACGAGCCTCGAAGCCACGGTGAAGGCGCTGGCGGGTTAATCCCGAACTCCGAAGTCGGGGCGGGTGGAACGGGCTACCAGCCCGTCCCGCCCGGCTACCAGCCGGGCGGAATGGGAGGGAGCGTGGATGGGAAATGGGGGCAGCAAAACTTTCCTGCGTCCTCCTCCGTTCCGCGCGGCTGGTAGCCGCGCGGCACAGGCAGGTTGCCTGTGCTACCCCGGCGGCTACGCCGCCCCGACTTCGGAGTTCGGGGTTAATTCACCCGCTGCAACTGCCGCCGGAGAAGTTCCACCGCGCCCTCCGTCCAGAGGACGTGTTGAGCGGCGGCAATTTTCTTTTCCAGCGGCCATTGCGCGGCGAGGCGTTGCTGGATTTGCGGCTCGGGCCAGCCGCGGGCGCGGAGTCGCTCCAATTGCGTGGGGGCGGTGCAGGCGGTGCAGAGCACGGCGTCGAAGTGGGACTGCGCGCCGGTTTCAAACAGCAGCGGTATCACCACCACGCCCATCCCCTGCCCTACCTTTCGCCAGGTCGCGACTTGTGCGAACCAGCGGTCGCGGATGAGCGGATGCAGGATGGCCTCGAGTTGCTGACGTTTTTCCGGCGAGGCGAAAACAATTTCCGCCAGCGCGGCGCGGCGGAGTTTTCCTTCCGCATCAATCAACTCACGACCAAACGCAGCGGCGATGGCCGCGAGCGCGGGCTGACCGGGGGCCACGACTTCGCGCGCGACATCATCCGTGTCAATCACCGGGAGGCCGCGCGCGGCGAGCAGACCGGCGGCGGTGGACTTGCCCGTGCCGATGCCGCCGGTGAGTCCGAGAAGTTTCATCACGCGGCGCGCGCGGGGCGTTGGGTCACAGTTTGCGAAGGCGGTAGAAGACCGTGCCGGTGGCCGGTGCGGTCACCTGATTCTGGCCGCCCACGACCGTGATCGGGAGTCCCGCCGCCGCCCACGGGCCGAGCACGGAGGAACTGGATTCAAGGCCGTAGCCGGTGGAAGGCGCGGGCCACGCGATGACGACATTCGCGCCCGAGGCACGGATGCTCAACGTGGGCGCGATCAAGACGGTGACGAGCGAGACAGAATTGTTCGCCAGGTTTGCATCGCTCTGCGCCGCCACGACGGCGAGCAGGTTCGTGAGGTTTGCCGTGCCGGTGCCGTTGATGGTCACGGTGGCGGTCGCGCCGGAGGTGAGCGCGCCGAGATTCGCGGTCACGAGTCCCGCGCCCGTGGTGTAGCTGCCCTGGCTGATGCTCACCGAGCCGAGCGTGAAGCCGGCGGGCAAGGTGTCGGTCAAGGTCACGCCGGTCGCGGTGGCCGGGCCGTAGTTGGCCACGGTGATGGCGTAACTGACCGTCGCCCCCGAGATGATGCTCGCGGGCGCGGTGGCCGTCACCGCCACATCGGCGGAGGAGACGATGGGCGTGGCCGTCTGGATGTTCAGCGTCCAGCCGCCGTCAATGCGCCCGGCGTCCCCGTTCGCGTCATCAAAAACGTAGAGCGACCAGGTGCCGTTCGGGTTCACGCTGTTGAACGCGGAGAGGTTCGTGCCATACGGACCAGCCGGAGCGGGCGCAGGCAGAATGTCGCCGGGCGGATAATCCGTCGGACGATACGTGCCGCCCGAAATCGCACTCGCGAACGGCAGCGCGCCGCCGGTGCCGTCAAACGTCAGCGTCACGCCGCTCACGGAATTGCCCGCGCCGGCATCGGACATCAGCATCACTTTCTGACCCGCCGGACCGACGAGCAGCACGTCCACGTCCTCGGGGAACGTGTGCGTGAACTGGCGCAGCGAGACCGTGACTTTGCTGACCGTACCGGTGACGCCGGAGACCGTGATCGTGGCGGGATAATTCGTCGCCGCGCCCGCAAGCGGGATGATGATGACGTCGCTGTTCGTGAACGAGCGGCTCGCGCTGACGTTGAAGGTGAACGTGACCGTGCCAAGATTTTGCGCGCCGTTCTGAAGTTGCAGCGTCGCGGTCAAGGTGCCGCCCGCCGCCGCCGTGGCCGTGAAGCTGAAGCTGCGCGAGACCGTGGGACCGTTCGCGACCAGCGCGCCGTAATTTTGCGCCGCGCTCGGGCCGGTAACGCCGCCGGTGGTGAGCAGCGTCGCGACGAGATTGCCCGCGTCGAGCGTGCCGACGTTGCGGAGGCCGAAATTGATGGTGACCAATTCGCCGGACTCAATCGCGCCGTTCGCCGGAGCCAGGCTCTCGCTGGTGAGCGCCACGCCGGAGGAGACAATCAACGGCGCGAGCGCGTTGACCGTGGTGAGAACGTTGGTCGTGTTGTTCGCGGGAACGGAATCGGTGCTGGTCGCCACGACCGCGAAAAGATTGGCCGCAGCACCCGCGTTGAAAGGCGTGGCGACGATGGTCGCGGTGGCGCTGGCGTTCGCGGCCAGCGATCCGAAGTCACAGGTGATGACGCCGCCGGAGAAACTGCACGCGCCCTGCGAGTTGGTGGCGGAGACGAAGTTCACCGAGGCCGCGAGACGGTTGGTGATTTGCACCGCGTCCGCGTGGTTCGGGCCGCGATTGGTGACGACGATGTTGAACGTGACGTTGCTCGTCACGAACACGGTGGAAGGCGCGGCGCTCGCGCTGATGGCGAGGTCGGCCACCGGATTATTGGCCGTGACAATCGTGGTCACGGAATTATTGCCCGGGTCCGGGTCGGTCACGTCGCCCGTGACGCTGGCCACGTTACTCTTTGATCCGGCGCTCGTCGGCGTGACGGTGATGGTCACGGTCGCGCTGCTGCCGCTGTTGATGCTTCCGAGATTCGCCGTGACCACGCCCGCGCTGTTCGTGGCCGTGCCTTGACTTGAAATCGCAGAAACAAACGTCGCTCCGGCCGGAAGCACATTGGTCAGCACCACGACGGTGGCATTGCTCGGGCCGCTGTTCGCGACGGTGAGGGTGTAAGTGAGCGGCTCGCCCACGACGGCCGGGACGGGCGCGGCGGTGGCGGTGACGGAAAGATTTGCGAGCGGAAGCACGGGCACCACGATGGTGAGGCCGAGCGACCAACCGCCGGAGACGCTGCCGCCGTCGTTGCCGCCGTCGTCGTGGATGAAGAGCGCCCAGGTGCCGTTCGGGACGGTGCCATTGAAGGAGGCGAGGGACGCGACCAGCGGTCCCGACGGAGCGGGCGCGGGGAAAATGTCGCCCGCTGGCTCGGTGCCCGAGGTGAAGTCGGAGGGCAGATAATTTCCCGCCGCGATGGCGCTCTCATTCGGCAGTGTGCCGGAGGCCGTGGGCGTGAAGGTGAGCGTGCGATTGACGATGGGCGTACCGCCGCCCGCGTCAGACATGAGCACGAGCTTCTGGCCGAGCGGCCCGACGAGCAGCGCGTCTATGTCGTCCGGGAACGTGTGCGACAGTTTGGTGAACGTGACCCGCGCCTGGCCGATGACGCCGGCCACGCCGTTCACGTCAATGGTCGCGGGATACGGCGTCGCGGCACCGAGGTTGTTGATGATGATCTCCGCGCCGTTGGCAAACGTGAAGTCGCCGCCGAGCGTGAAGTGGAACGTGACCGTGCCGAGGTTTTGCACGCCATCCTGAAGTTGCAGCACGGCGGAAACGGTTTCGCCCGCGTTGCCCGGCGCGGTGAAGGTGAAGGGACGCGCGGCGCTCGCGCCGATGGCGATGGCTCCGTAATTCTGCGAGCCGCTGGAGCCGCTCACGCCGTTGCCGTCGAGGAGCGTGGCCACAAGGTTCGTGGTGGCCGCCGAGCCGGTGTTCCGCAGCGCGAGATTCAATGTCACCGTTTCACCGGACTCGATGCCGCCACTGGCGTCGCCGACAAGGAGCGCGCCGTCCGCCACGAGCACGGGCGCGGGGACGTTCACGGTGGAAATCACCGTCGCCACGTTGTTGGCCGGATTCGCGTCCGGCGTGGAGCCGCCGACGGAGAAGACGTTCGTGAGCAGGCCGAGCGCGGTGGGCCGCACGATGATGGTGGCCGTGGCCGTGGCACCGTTGGTCACCGTGCCGAAGGTGCAGCGCACCGTGCCGCCGGAGAAGACACACGCCCCATTGGGTGAAGTGGCCGAGACAAACGTGACGTTGGCGGGCAGCACATTCGTGAGCGTGACGGCCGTGCCGTCAATCGGGCGCGAGTTCGCCACGGTCAACGTGTAGGTCAAATCCTGCGCGACCAGCGCGGGCGCGGGCGTCGCGGTGGCGGACAACGCGAGGTCCGCAGCACAAGGCCCGCCGCCATCGGTGCAGACGGTGGGATAGAGCGCGAGCGTCCAGCACTGCAAAGAGCCGACGTCGTTAGCACCGGAATCAATGACCCGCAACCGCCATGCGCCGTTCACCGCCGCGGCGAATTTGCCTTCAAACACGTCAAGCGGCTCGTCCGGCCGGAAGGTGCCCACGTAAGGTGGATTGGCCACGCTGATCGGGAATTGCGCATTGTCATCGAAGGTCGTGCGGGAGGAAAACGGCGAGCACGAGGTGCCGTAATTGTCCCCCGCGGCCCCTTGGTTCTTGGCCAGCGCGATCCTCGTGCCGTCGGGGCCGATGAGTTCGATGACCAGATCCCCGACCGCCGGGTGGAGGATGTGAAGTGAGACGGTCAGCTTGCCCAGCGCGCCGCTCATCCCTGAAACGTTGATGGTGGACTGCACGCCGTTGGTGTTCGCATCGGGGATGCTGACCGGCGTGTTGTTGTTGAGCAACACGGGGTTCAGGCTCACAAAACCACTGCGCAGGACAAACGCGTTGGTCGTCGCTTGCTGACCGGACCCGGTCGCCACGAGGGTTAATTGGATGCGGGTGCCGCAAACGAAGCTCGGGGAGGTGTAGATGCGGAAAGGTGTGATGTTCTGCCCGACGGCGTTCACCGCCAGGTTGGGATATGCCGAGTTGGGCTGCACGACCGTGACCCCCGGAGTCGTGGAACTCAGCACGCCCGTGACGGAAAAAGCGGTGCTGACGGAGTTGTTGCGCAGATTGACGAAGATTTCCACGCACTCGTTCGGGTCAATGACCCCGTTGCCATTGCCAGTGGAACCATCCACCGCAAACGCCGAGACCAACGAAAGCCCGGGGAAGTCATACGATTCCCGCACCCCTTGCGTCGTGGAACTGTCTGGTGAAGTAGCGCCCGCACCCAGACCGCGCTTGACGAACGCGCGCCAGAGTTCGTTGTAGTTGGCGTTGTTGTTGTTGACGCGATCCGCCATCAGAATGGCGTCGCGAGATTGGACGAAATTGGGATTCACCGGACAAAACGACATGGCGTCAGTGACCAGTTGCATGGCCAGTTGGTTGCCATTGGTCCAGCCATGCTTGGCAATCAAGTTGGCGCGCACTTCCCACAACATTACGCACCAGACTTCGCCCTGATTGTGAACTTCCGAAGCGTCGAAAGGAGTGAAAGGCCCGAAGATCGGATTCCGCAAAATACCCGTGTGCGGGCTGGCCTGCGTGGGATCAATGTCTTTGAACGTGAGCGGGTTCTTTAACAGATTGGTCGTGTACGGATAGCGTCGGATGCCGTAGTAGTAGTTCTCGCGGAAGTTGGGAGCGATGTCGAAAGTCAGGTAGCCACCGACCGCCCAGTTTCCGTCAATGGCGTCCGTAGCTTCCGCCAACAAGCCCAGGCCATAAAAGTCAGACCAGCCTTCGCCCATGCCCGCCGACTGCAATTGAAAAATACCCACCCCACCGCCCACCCGGCGGTTGCTCAAGCCATGCGTGTACTCGTGCAAAACCACTTCCGCATCCAAGTCGCCGTCGCGATCCGGGCTGGGTCCGTCAAAAAGGTACATTTGCATGCGCGGCGGGGTCCCGTCTGGAAGCGTCAGCATGTTGGCATTGTTGAAACCGCCCCCATCTTGGGCATCCGCGCTGACGGCATCATTGCCGAGACCGCCCCGTCCGAAATTGTTGACCTGAAAATTTCCCGCCGCTTCGGTGAACCCCAGTTCCCATAGTTTGTCATGGATAAAATTGTTCCAGTAGAAGAGCTGGACGGTCGCCGCCGCACTGTAAGCCGTCGGAGCCAGCGTCAAATCGAGCGGAAAATCGAACACGCGGTTGGGAGTTCCCTGCGGCCGGGGCAAGTCAGGCAGGTCGTCATCGTTCCGATCCGTATGCGCATCCACGTTGTTGCCCAGGGTTTCGTTCACCCCATCGTTAATCCAGCCGTTGGGCGAAGCATTGGTGTTCAACGCAGACGTGACGACGAGCTGCCGGTTCACCAGCGGCGGCTGCACGGTGGAAGGATTCAAATGGCCCGGCGAAAACGGGGAAGGACTGTCGCTGACGTAAACATTGTAGGTCGCGGGCGAGATGTAGTGAGTCAGACCGCGGCGCAACACCACTTCTCCAGTCTCGGCATCCACGATGCAGAGAAATCCTTCGCCGCGGGTTTTGCTGACGACAATGGCCTGCCAGCAAAGCCGCAGGGTATTGGCGTTGAGCGGCAGCCAGACGAGTTCCGCATACTGGTCGCCTTTCAACACTCCGGAACCCGCAAACACTTCCTTGCGGGCCGTGCCCTGCGCCGCTCCCCGGCTGGCCAGGGCGGCGGGGGTCACTTCATCTCCGATGCTTTGTGCGGCAAGGATCAGGGCGTCCACCGCTGACAGACGAGTGGAGCCAGCCGCTGCGGCCACCGCGCGCCCCTTCAATCCGCGGGCCGCCGCCAGGTTCGCATCCGCCACAAACTCCGTATAAAGGTTCACGAGTTCGCCGTGCTTCGTGATGTGCCCCATGGTCAGCGCATCGAAGACGGGGATGTTCTCCAGCTTCTGCTGCCAGATCACCGTGCGCAGGCCGTTGTGTGCGGTCACATAATCACGGCGCACCTCGGCACCGTTCAACGCGTCCGCGCCATACCCGATCAAACCGGCGTGCTCATTGAGAAATGCTTTCACCGCCCGGTGCGGATCGTCGTTGGAAAAGGCGCGCGCAGTCATCGCCTGCACCGCCCCGCCCTCCGCATTCGGACCCGTCAGGAACCCGTCGCGCGAGGAGAAAAAATTGGGACCATTAAGCACTTTGCTGCTCGTGATCTGGAGTTGCGGGACACGGGCCTCCAGCGCGGCGGCGGCTTCGGCAAACTGCGGCGCCAGGGCGGTCGGCGCATGATCCGTCCGTCGATCAAAGTTCGGCAACGGAGCCAGGGCTGGAGGTTGAACGGCGCCGACGAATACAGCGATCAGCGCGGTGAGGGCTACAAGAGTGCGTTTCATATCACTTCATCTGAATGCGGGAGCGCGGTGGAGTTCTTCCGCCCGCGCCCCGCGAGATTTTTTCAAACTGTCTTCCGCCGGAATCACGGCGTCCGTTTGAGCCGGTAAAATTTCCCGCCGCTGTCCATCGGCAGGGTCACGGTGCTCACGCCGTTGCTCACGACCGGCGTCACCGGCGCGTTCGCCCAGGTGCCGCCGAGCAAAGTCACGGCTTCAAGCGCCACGTTCGGTGTGGCGCTTTGCCAGCTCAACACGAGCTGGCCGTTCTTGCGCGCGGCGAAGAGCTGCGGCAGCGGCACGCTATCAACCACCGTGGTCTTGATCGAGGCCAGGTTGTTCAACGCATTTGGGTCGGCGGTGCCGGAGGCGACGGTCGTGGTGAAGGTCAACTGGCCGGTCATGTTTTGGGCCGTCATGGTGATGTTCACCACGGTGCCCGCACCGGCGGCCAGATCGCCGAGGGTGCCGCGCACCTCGTTGCCGTTGAGGGTGTAAACGCCGGGTCCAGCCACGCTGACAAAGCTGGCGGCCGAGGGCAGCACGTTGGTGAGCGTGACCGCCGTGGCCGTGGCCGGGCCGAAATTCGTCACGCCAATGGTGTAGGTGAAGGTGCCGTTGGTCTGCACCGGGTCCGGCGAATCGGTGACCAGCACCGCGAGGTCCGCGCCCGGCGCCACGATGTTCGCCGTGCCGATGTTCAACGACCAGCCGCCGGCGATGTCGCCGTTGTCGCCCACGCTGTCATCCACCACGTAGAGCGACCAGACGCCGTTGGCGTCCGTGCCGTTGAAGGCGCTCAAGGCCGGCGTGTTCGTCCAGAAGGCGCTGCCCACCGGGAAAGGCGGATTGAAGGAATCGGCCACCGGCGGGTAGTTGGTGCAACGATAGGTGCCGGAAGTGATTCCGCTGAATTGCGGGAGGACCGCCGCCGCCGCGTCGTCAAAAGTGATGCTCACGCCATTCATCAGGATGTTGGTACCCGCGTCCGACATCAGCATCACCGCCGTGCCGTTGGGTCCGACCAGCAGAATGTCCATCTGGCCCGGCTGCGTGTGATGAATGTTGTTCAGGCTGACCGTGATTTTGGTGATCGGGCCGGACACGCCGGAAACCGTGATGGGCGCCGGATACGGTGCGGCCTGTCCGAAGGCCGGAATGGTGATGGCCCCGGCGTTCGCAAACGCCACGCTCTGGATGCCGAGCACGAAGTCGAAGGACACCGGGCCGAAGAACACACCGTCGTTCGTGACGAGCAACGTGGCCGTGATGCGCGTACCGTTCGAGCCGAGCGCAGTGAACGTGAACGGACGCGACACCGTGCTGCCGCCCGCGCTGAGCAGGCCGTAGCTCTGCGTCTGCGGAGCGCTGTTCGTCACGCCGTTGGCATAGACCAGTCCGGCCGTGACGTTCGCCGCGTTGACCGTGCCGCTGTTCCGCAAACCGAAGAGCAGCGTCACCGTCTCGTTCGGATCAATGATGTTGTTCGTGGGCGCGAAACTTTCCGCGATGAGCGAGGCGCCCGCGCCGACGATGACGCCGCTGTCGTTGTCGAGAATTGAAAGCACCGCCGAGGCCGGGCTGCCCACGCGCGCGCCGCCGGTCGGATTCGAGAGCGTGAGGTTGACCGTCTCGATGCCTTCCACCGAGGCGTCGTCCACAATCGGGAAGAGAATGGGCTTCACCGTTTCGTTGTTGGCGAAGACCACGAAGCCGGAAGTGCCGGAGTAATCCGCGCCCGCCGTGGCGCTGCCACCCGTGGCGTTCCATTGCACGCTCACCACTCCGCTCGATCCGCCGGTGCGAACGAGATTGATGACCGCATCGCCTGAGCTTTCCACCGCGCTGGAGTTCGCCGCCGCGAAGGCAATCACGCCCGCGTCGTCAATGATGCTCAACACACCGGACGCCGCCGCCGGATCAATCGTCGCGCCCAGCGCGCCGGAGAGAATCAACGTCACCGTCTCCGTGCCTTCGGCCAGCCCGTCGTCCGTGATCGGAATCAAGACCGTCTTCGGCGCGATGTCGTTGGCGGCCCACGCCACCGTCTGCGTGGTGAAGGTGTAATCCACGCCTGCCGTGGCCGTGCCATTCTGTGTGCGGAAACCGACCGTGACGGCCTGGCCGGAAGCACCGTTGCGCACGAGCGTGATGACGGCGTTCGTCACCTTCTCGTTCACCGCGTACGCCGTCGGCGACAGGCCCACGCTGGTGTCGTTGTCGAGAATGGAGATGACCGCTGTGGACTGCGCGCCCAGGAACGTGCCCGCCGAAGGATTGGCCAGCGCGAGCAGAATGGTCTCGTTGTTCTCCACGAGCACGTCGTCCAGGATGCGGACATTGAACAGGCCGCTGGTCTGGCCGGCGGCGAAGGCCAGCCGTCCCGTGCTCGTGAGATAATCCAGACCCGCTGTGGCCGTGCCGTCCGTGGTCAGGTAATCCACCGAGGCCACTCCCGCGACCGAGCCGAGCCGGCGCACGGTAATGATCAAATCCAGCGTGCCTTCGTTCGTCGCGTAGGTCGCCGAGCTGAAACTGAAGCCCGTGTCGTTGTCGAGAATCGTCAACGTGCCAGAGAGGATCGGCCCGAGGCCCACACCGGCCGACGGACTGGAGAGCGTGAGGTTCACCGTCTCGTCCCCTTCCGCGAGCGCGTCATCCAAAATGGCGACGGATACGACGCGGTTGGTCTCACCGGCGGCAAACGTCACCGTCGTGCGGGTGGCCTGGTAATCCGATCCCGCCGTGGCCGAGCCGTCGCTCGTGTTCAAGGTCACGGTGAAACTCACGTTCGGATCGCCGAGGCGCACCAGGGTGACCGGGAAATTTGTCGCGCCTTCCAGCACGCTCAACGCCGCCGACGCCAGACCGACCGACGCCTCGTTATCCACGATGGAAAGCACCGCCGAGCCGAGCGCGCCGATCGACGTGCCGCCCGTCGGATTCGAGAGCAAGAGGCCGACGGTCTCAACGCCTTCCGGCGCCACGTCATCAAAGATCGGGACCGTGAAAGTGCGGAGCGACTGACCCGCCGCGAAGTTCAGCACCGTGGACACACTCTGGTAATCCGCCGAAGGCGTCGCGCTGCCGCCGCTGGTTTGAGCCGTCACGCTGACCGCGCCAAGATTGCCGTTGGTGCGAAGGACGGTGATGGTCGCGCTGCCGCCGACTTCACTCACCGTGTAGGTCGGCGAACTGAAGACGAACTGGCCGGGCGAATCATTATCCACAATGGTCACCGTGGCGTTCGCGAGTCCGAGCGTGGCCGAGCCACTGGGGCTGAAGAGCTGCACCGGCACCGTCTCATTGCCTTCGGTCAGCAAATCATCAATCGGGTAAATCGTGATGAAGGCGTTGGTCTGGCCGTCCACAAATGACACGAGGCCGTTCGTGGCCAGGTAATCCACGTTCGCGGTGGCCGAGCCGGTCAGCGTCTGGTAGCCGACGGTCACACCGCCGCTGTAGCCGTTCGTGCGCAACAGTTCAACCACGATGCCGCCGCCATCCTCGCTCCCCGTGTAAGCCGCCGCGCGGAAGGTGATCACGCCCGCGCCGAAGTCGTTCTCCAGAATCGTGAGCGTGGCATTCGAGAGACCGAGACCCGCGCCGACCGGCAGCGAGAGGCGGAGCGGCACTGTCTCGTTGAACTCATTGATCGTGTCATCCAGCACCGGCACATCGAAGGTGCGCGTGCGCGCGCCGGGCGGGAAGAGCAGCGTGCCGGTGCGGACCGTGAAGTCGAGTCCCGCTGTGGCCGTGCCGTTCGTCTCCGTGCTGTAATCCACCGTGGCTGCATCCAGGAGGCCGCCGGTGCGTGTGACGGTGATGCGCGCGACCACGCCGTTTTCCGTGACCTGGAAGCCGCTCGACGCGAAACCAATCGCGCTCTCGTTGTCCACAATCGTGACCACGGCGTTGCTCGGAGCGCCGATGTTGGCACCGCCGGTCGCGCCGGAGAGCGTCACGACGAAGGAGCGGTCCGGGTTCGCGACTCCGTTGTCGTTCACCGGGATGAGTATCTGCTTCACGCTTTCCGCGTTCGCGAAGTTCAGCGTGCCGCCCGTGGCGACATAATCCGCCGGGGCCACGGCCGTGCCGTTCACCGTGTTGTAGTTCACCGAAGCTGCGCCCGTCGTGCCGCCGGAGCGCACCACGGTGATGACCGCATTGCTGCCGCGCTCATTGACCGAGAAGACCGGCGAGCTGAAACGGAACGTGCCCGCGCCGCTGTTCGTGCCGACCAGGAGCCGGGCGATGGCCACCCGCGTCTGGCCGTCGAATTCCGTGAAGCCGCCGCCGACCACAATCTTGCCGTCGTAATGTTGCAGCGTGATGGTGCTGATGAAGTCATTCGCGCCCGCGCCGAAATTAATCGTCGGGTCCGGCGTGCCGTCCGCGTTCAGGCGCACGAGCCGCTGGCGCACCTGGCCGTTGAAGGTCGTGAAGTTGCCGCCCACCACCACGCGGCCGTCCGTCTGCACCGCGATGGAACTGATGTAATCGTTCGCGCCCGTGCCGGGAGTGAAGGTGCCGTCCACCGCGCCCATGCTGGTCAGCCGCGCAATGCGGGGGGCGACGGAACCGTTCACGGTGGTGAAGGTGCCACCGATCAAAACCTGCCCGCTGCTGGTCAGGGCAATGGCGCTCACCGTGCCGTTCGCGCCGGTGCCGGGGTTGAACGACGTGTCGAGAGTGCCGTTGTTGTTCAAACGCGCGAGGCCGGAACGCGGCGCGCCATTGAAGGTGGTGAACGCGCCGCCGATCAAAACCTTGCCGTCCGTCTGCAAGGCCACCGCGTGGACCGGGCCGTTCGCGCCCGCGCCGGGCGTGAAGCTCACGTCCACCGTGCCGTTCGTGTTCATGCGCGCCACGCCGTTGCGCGAGACGCCATAGACCGTGGTGAAAAGGCCACCGATGATGACGCGTCCGTCCGGTTGCAAGGCCAGCGCAAGCACGCCGTTGTCGAGACCGACGCCGAAGTTGAAGGTGTTGTCCAGCGTGCCGTCCGCGTTGGCGCGGGCCAGGTAGGCGCGGGTCAGGAAATCATAGGACGTGAACAGTCCGCCGAAAACGATCTTGCCGTCGGGCTGCGCCGCGACCGCGCGCACCGTGCCGTTCGGACCGAAGCCGCTGTTGAACGTCGTGTCGAGCGTGCCATCAATGTTCAGGCGGCCGAGATGGTTCACGCCTTCCACGCCCACGAGCGCGGTGAAGTCGCCGCCCACCGCGAGCTTACCGTTGACTGCGGGCAGCGCCGCATTTGTGAAGATGGCCGTGGCATACACCGCGCGCGTGGCGATGGTGCGCGGGTCGGCGAGTCCGACGCCGTTCGCGCCGAGCACGACCACACCGCCGCGTTGCACGAGGTTGAATTTCTCGAAGTCGCCGCCGATGGCGAAGAACGGCGGCACCAGCGCATCGAGGCCGGGCAGCACGGTGATGGTGTCAACGACCGCCGAGTCGAACGCGCTGCCGAGTGTGATCCGGACCCAGGTCACGTTGGCGAACGAGTTGTCGCAGGTGAACAGGCCGTTCGTGGTCACGAGCGCCGCGCCGCCGGAAGACGACGTGAGCGTGACGGGCGCAGTCAGGTTCGTGAAGTACAGGCTCTGAAGGGCGAAAGCGTAGCCGCCGAGCGTCAGCTCACGCTGCAATCCGTCCGCGCCGGCCAGGCTGGCGGCCACGCCTTGCGCGTCATTCGTCACCGTGCGGAAGACCGCGTTGCTCAGGCCGCGGAAGGTCACCGCGTTTTCCGTGTAAGAGTTCAGCGCCAGACCCAGCGCGAGGGAGTTGAAGCTCACCACCGCGACCGCCGGGGGCGGCGTGCGCGGCACGAGCGCGATGGCGCGCACCGGCGCATCCGCGCCCGCACCGATGTTGAAGCCGGTGTCGAGCGAGCCGTCCGCATTCAAACGCACCACGCCCGAGGACGGGTTGCCGTTGAAGGTGCCGAAGTCGCCCGCGACCACGACGTGGCTGTCGAGTTCCACCGCCACCGCGCGCACCGTGGCGGGAGCGCCGAGGCCGATGTCGAAGCCGGTGTCCACCGTGCCGTCCGCGTTCAAGCGGGCCACGCGGTCGCGCGGCACGCCGTTGATGGTGAGGAAGTCGCCGCCGATGACAATGCGGCCATCGGGACCGACGGAGAGGCTGTTCACCGCGCCGTCCGCGCCGAGGCCAGTGTTGAACGTGGTGTCGAGCGAGCCGTCTGCGTTCAGCCGCGCAATGCGGGTGATAAGGAAGCCGTTGAAGCTCGTGAAGTCGCCGCCGATCAAAATCTGTCCGTTCTTCTGCACCGCCACGGCGCGCACCGCCAGGTTCGGGCCGGAGCCGACGCTGAAGGTGTTGTCCACCGCGCCGTTCGCGGTCAACCGCACGAGACGCTGCGCCGACACGCCGGCGAAGTTGCTGAAGTCACCGCCGAGAACGGCCAGGCCGTTCGTCCCCACGGCGACCGCGCGGACGACATTGTTCGCGCCATTGGTCGTGGCGAAGGCCGCATCCACCGAGCCGTCGAGATTCAAGCGGGCCACGCGCCCGCGCGCCACGCCGTTCACGTTCGTGAACGCGCCGGCGATGAGCACGCCGTTCGCGACCGGGGCCATGGAATGCACCGCGCCATTCGCGCCCGTGCCCACCTGGAAGCTGAAGTCCACCGCGCCATTGGCGGTCAGCCGGGTGATGCGGTTCACGGCCAGCCCGTGGAACTGCGTGAAGTCGCCGCCCACATAGAGGCGTTGCAAAGAATCGAAGGCCACCGCGCGCACGGAACCTTTCGCGCCAAAGTTGTCATTGAAGAGCGCGTCCACCGGCCCGGCCAGCGGGGCCACCGTCTCGTCGTCCGTGATGGTCAGTACGGCGTTGGACGCACCGCCAAGATAAGTCGCCACGCCCGTCGGATTGCTCAGGACCAACTGCACCGTCTTCGCCGCGTTGAGGATGTTGTTGTCAATCACCGGCACGCTGAAGGTCTGCGGCGCGCCGTCGCCCGCCGCCCAGTTCAGAACGCCCGACACCGGGATATAATCCACGCCGCCGAGCGCCGTTCCACCCAGTGCGGTGGCGTAACTGACGGACACCGCCGTGTTCGTGCGGCCCACGCGTTGCACGGTGATGCCCGCGTTGCCCGCGTTCTCCGCCACCGAGTAAGTGGCTGAGGAGAAACGGAAGGCCGTGTCGTCATCCACGATGGTCAGCGTCGAGGTCGGGCCGACGAGCGAACTGTTGGTCCCCTGCAAGTTGGTCAGGCTGAGGCGCACGGTCTCATCGCCCTCGCCTTCCGTGTCGTTCACGACGGGGATGGTGAAGGTCTGTTCGTTGACGCCATCCACGAAGGTGAGCGTGCCGTTGGTGCCGAAGTAATCCACGCCGTTCAGCGCGGTGCCGTTGCTCACGGAGAAGTCCACGGTCAGGAAACCGCGCCGGCTGTTCGTGCGGACGACGGTGATGACCGCCACGCCGCCGTCTTCGCTGAAGTAGAAATTATTCGTCGCGAAGAGCACATAGCTCGGCACGACCTCGTCGTCGGCGATGGTGATGAGGGCGTTCGTCTGCGAGATGGTCGCGCCGCCCGTGGGGGCGGAGAGCGTGAGCAGCACGGTCTCGTCCGGCTCGGCCACGCCGTCGTTGATGATGCTGATGAAGACGGTCTTGTTCGTCTCGCCGTCGGCGAAGGTCACGACGCGGTTGGTGGGCGTGTAATCAGAACCAGCCAGCGCGGTGATGTTGCTGGTCGTGAGCCTGACCGAGACGATGCCGACGGAACCGTTGGTGCGGATGATTTTCACGCCGACCACACCGGCGGATTCGTCCACCAGGAAATTGTTCGTCGCGAAGGCGAACTGGCCGTTCGGCACCTCGTCGTCCACGATGTTCAAGGAGGCGCTGGCCAGGCCGAGCGTCGCGCCGCCGCCGGGGTTGGAGAGCGCGAGCAGCACGGTCTCGTTGCCTTCGAGGAGGAGGTCATTGACGAGCCGGACATTGAACAGGCGGCTGGTCACGCCGGGTCCAAAGGTGAGCGTGGCGTTCGTCGCGAGATAATCCAGCCCCGCCGTGGCCGTGCCGCCAGCGATGGTGGCGATGTCCACGGTGAGCGTGGCGTTGGTGCCGCCCGCGCGGGTGAGCGTGATGGTGGCGTTGCCGCTGACGGTGTTTTCGTTTTCGGAATAATTTGCCGAGCTGAAAGCAATCGTCGGATCATCATCCACGATGATCAGCGTGGACAACGGCTGCGGGCCTTGCTGGGCGTTGATGAAGTTCGCGAGATACAGGCCCACGGTCTTGTCGTCGTTCGGCGCGGTGTTCGGCAAAATTGGAATGGTCAGGCTCCGGCGCGTTTCGCCCTCGAGGAAAATCAACTGGTTGGTCACGCCCGTGTAATCCACACCCGGCAACGCCGTGCCGCCCAAGGTGTAGGCGTCCACGCGCGCCTCGCCCGCTGTGCCGAAGCGGCGGCGCACGGTGACAATCGCGTTGCCGGCCGACTCGCCCACGGTGAAAAGCTGCGCGCTGTATTCGAGGCTGCCCGAGCCATCAATCGAGCCGCCATAAATGCGGGCAATGTGTGCGCGCGGCTGGCCGTCGTATTCGGTGAAGCCGCCACCGATGATGATGCGGCGGTCAGGCTGGACCAGCAGCGCGGCCACGAAGGCGTTCGCGCCGTCGCCGAAATTGATCGCCGGGTCCGTGGTGCCATCGGCGCGTAGGCGTGTGATGCCGGCGCGGGTCACGTTGTTGAACCGGCGGAAATCACCGGCCACCAAAATCTTGCCATCAATCTGCAACTTCACCGCCAGCACCGTGCTGTCCGCGCCGCCGAGACCGTTCAGGAACGTGGCGTCGAGCGTGCCGCTGGCCAACAGCCGGGCCAGGCCACGGCGGGTCACGCCATTGACGTTGGTGAACGAGCCGCCGATGAGCAGCCGCGTGTCGGGCTGGACCACGATGGAGCGCACGCCGGCATCAATCGAAAGGCCGGGGTTGAACGTGCCGTCGAGCGTGCCGTTGGCATTGAGGCGGAGCAGGTTCGTGCGGGCCACGCCGTTGAAGGAGGTGAACTCGCCGCCGAGGAGAATTTTTCCGTCCGCCTGCACGGCCAGGGCATACACGGTGCCGTCCACGCCCGCGCCGGGATTGAAGTTCAAGTCCACCGCGCCGTTCGTGTTCAGCCGCACCACGCCGGGCCGGGTGATGCCGTTGAAGGTCGAGAAGGAGCCGCCCGCCAGAATCTTGTCATCGCCCTGGATGGCGAGGGCATAAACCGGGTTGTCCGCGCCCGCGCCGGGATTGAAGAAGGCGTCGAGCGAGCCGTCCGTGCCGAGCCGCGCGATGTGGTTGCGGTTGGTCGAATTGATGGTGGTGAAGAGACCGCCGACCACGAGACGCCCGTTGTTTTGCAGGGCCAGCGCGCGGATGGAGCCGTTCGCGCCGGGGCCGATGTTGAAAGTTTCATCCAGCAAGCCGGTGCCGAGCAGGCGGGCGATGCGGTTGCGCGGCACGCTGTTCACAATCGTGAAGTCGCCAGCCATCAGGATGCCGCCGTCCGGTTGCAAGGCGAGCGCATAGACGGCCTCGTTGGCCGCCGCGAGTCCGCTGAACGTGGTGTCCACGGAACCGGCGGGCAGGTTGATGGATTCATTGTCCACGAAGGTCAGCGTCGCGTTCGAGATCGCGCCGAGCGTGCCGTTGACCGGGTTGCTCAGGGTGATGAGCACGGTCTGGTCGCCGTCCGAAACCAAGTCATCCAGGTTCGTGACCACGAAGGTGTGGCTGGTCTCGCCGGGGAAGAAGGTGAGCGTGCCGCTGTTGTTCAGATAGTCCGTCCCCGGAGTGGCCGAGAGCGGCGAAGTGGCGAAGCTGACCGTGACGGTGCCGGCGATGCCGCCCACGCGGTTCACGGTGATGGCCGGAGCCGTGCCGTTTTCATCCACCTCGTAGAGCGACTGGCTCAGGGTGAGCGCGCCGAAGTTATCGCCGTCCACAATGACCAGCGTGGCGTTGGTGCGCCCGCCGAGCGCGCCGTTGATGGCGGGGTTGTAGAGGATCAGGTTCACGATCTCCGAACCCTCGACCAAGCCGTCGCTGACGAGCGGGATGATGAAACTTTTGGCCGCGCTATCGCCATCATTCCAAAAAAGCGTGTTCGTGGTCGCGGTGTAGTCGGCGGGAGCGAAGGCGGTGCCGTTGGCGGTGCGGACCTGCACGGTCATGGCCCCGACGTTGCCGCCGGTGCGGCTGACGGTGATGGTGGCGAAGGTTTCGTTCTCGTTGTTCGTGAAGCTGCTGGCCGAGAAGTTCAAGCGGCCTTGCAGAAAGTCATTGTCAATGATCGTGAGCGTGGCCGTGGCAATGGACGTGGGCGTGCCGCCGGGCAGCTTCGCGCCGCCGGTGGCGTTGGTCAGAATCAGCGCCACGTTCTCGTCGAACTCGACGAGGGCGTCGTTGACGATTGGCACCTGGAAAGTCCGCACCGTCTGCCCCGGCGAGAAGCTGAGCGTGCCGCGCACGGGCGTGAAATCGAGGTTCGTCGTGGCCGGCGACGGTGTGCCGGGGCGCGTCAGGTAATCCACCGAGACCGCGCCCGAGCTGCCGTTGGTGCGGATGACGGTGATGATGGCGAAGCCCGCGTTCTCGTTCGTGATGTAGGCCGAGAGATGGAAGTTGAACACGCCGTGCGAGAAATCATTGTCCGCCACGGTCACGGTCGAGCCGTCGTAAAAGCCGCGCGCACCGCCGAGCGGGATGAACTCACCCCCGAGCGTGATGCTGCCGGTGGGATTCACGGCCCCGACGCTGAAGGTCTCATCACCCTCCTGCAACACATCCTCGGTGATCGGGATGGCGAAGTAATTGAAGCCCACATAACCGACGCTGCGCGGCGCGACATAGGCAAACTCCGGCCACGTCTGCAACAGTCCCTCGTTGATGAAGTCGTCCGGCGTGCTGGCGGTGACGGCGGAATTCGTGGCGATGATCTGGGCCGTGCCGAGGCGTCCGTCCACGCGGCGCATCGTCGCGTAGAAGATGCCCGCGCCCTCATCAATCGTGAACGGGAACGCCGAGGGCGCGAACTCCATGTTGCCGGGGCCGGGCGTGTAACCGCCGATGAGGCGGGTGATGTTGTAGCGCGTGGTTTTGTCGGCGCGGGTGAAGACGGTGTAGTTGTTCCGCGGCGGGGTGCGACGCACGGAGAAATTGCCGCCCACGTTTGTGAACGAGCCGCCAATCATCAGGTTGCCGTCCGGCTGCAAGGCGATGGAGTTCACGTAGCGCGGCGGGTCGAAGCTGTAGGTCTTGGGCAGACCGGAGAACTGGTTGTAAGCCGTGTCCATGAAGCTCGTGTCGAGCGAGCCGCCCGCGAGCAGCCGCGCCAAACCCATGCGCCGCGTGCCGTTGAATTCCTGGAAAATGCCGCCCAGCAGCGGCTTGTTGTCCGGCGCGAGCGTGATGCAATAAACCGAGTCGTTGAAGCCGGTGCCGACATGGTGGTTCGGATCAATCGAGCCGTCCTTGAGGAGGCGCACAATCGAATTGCGCGCGCTGGTATGGAAGCGCGTGAAGGCACCGCCCACGAGCAGCTTGTTATCCGGCTGGATCGCCACCGCGAAAACGCTGCCGCTGCCGTCCACGCCCAGGCCGGGGTTGAATCCATTGTCAATCGAACCGTTGTCCAGCAAGCGCGCCACGCCCGGCCGCACCGTGCCGTCATACGAGGTGAAATCGCCGCCAATGAAAATCGTGCGGCCCGTCACCATCGGCGTGACCCGCGCGGTGTAGTACCAGACCGTGCCGGGCAGGCCGATGCCCTGGTTCATGATGATGGTGATTTCCGTGGCCAGCCCAGGGCCGTACGGAATGGTCAACTGCCCCGCCCCGTTGGTCGTGAAGTTTAAAATCTGAATGCCTTCATAGAACACGCGGATGTTGTCCGGGATGTTCAAGAAGTCGTAGTTCACCACCAAAGTCCCCTGCTCTGATCCCGTCTCGATCACGTTCACGTCCTCGAAGTCCGTGCCGGCCGCAGTGCGTGGCGCGAAGATTGTCCCCGCCGTATCGCGCACGGCCACGCTCCAGATGGTGCTGTCCGGTCCCAGACCGGCGCTGAACGTCGTGTCGAGCGAGCCGTCCTGGTTCAGGCGCATCAGGCCCGCGACCGGCATGTCGTTCCAGTGGGTGAAATCGCCGGAGACCAAAACCTTGCCGTCCGACTGGAGGGTGAGCGTGTGGACAAAACCATCCGCGCCGTTGCCCACGAAAAAGGAGTTGTCCAGCGAGCCGTTCGGATGCAAACGCGCCAGACCGTTCCGGCTCACGTTGTTGATCGAGCTGAAGCCGCCGGCGACCAGGATTTTGCCCGCGTTCGTTCCAACCGCCGCACTGGCCGGATAGAGGGCCAGCGCCTCGACGAAGCCGTCCGCGCCCGAGCCGGGATTGAAGGTGAGGTCGAGCGAGCCATCCGAGTTCATGCGCGCGATGCGGAAGCGGGAGACGCTGTTCACCGCCGTGAAGTCGCCGACGAGAATGGTTCTGCCGTCCACCTGCACAGCAACAGCGGAGACAGTGTTGTTCGCGCCCGGGGTGGTGTTGAACGGCGGCTGCGTGGTGGAGATGAGTTCAGGATTCCACTCACGATCCGCCTGACCGGCCGGCTGGTCGTCATACATGATGGTGACGTTGGCCAACGCGTTGATGAGGCCGTGATTGTTGTCCGGATTGGACAGCTCCAACTGGATGTCCTCGTTGAACTCCACCGCTGCGTCATTGGTCACGACCAACGTAACGACGACGCGGGTCACGCCCTGGCCGAAGTCCAGCCGCCGGCTGAAGGCCGGGTAGTCCGAGAAATTGGTGATACCGGCAAATCCATCCGTGTACGGAGTCTCGTTATAAACTCGGGCGGTCGCGTCAGGATAGTCGGAGCCATCCAGAAGGAAGTATCCGTACACGTTGGCCCGGGTCGCGATCGTGACGTTGCCCGCCGCGCCGCTCGGGTTGAGCACATCGAACGTGATCGAGTTGGTTTGCCCGGGAAGTCCGAGCGAGTTGAACGGGTCGGACGGATCGTATTCATCAATGCGGTAGGTCTTGCGCTCGATGCTGTAAGTTGCGGGGATCGCTCTATTCACGCCGATCACCGAAATGACGGACTGGGCCGTGCCAATGGTCGGGATGATGATGGCCGGGTCTTCCAGCACGTCGGGCCGCGCGTTCGTCAGCACGAGGTTGATGAGTGAATTGCCGACCTGCGGAATCGAAACCAGGAAGGTCGCGCTCATCTGGTAATCATCGAAGACGAGAGTCTGGGTGAGGGTGTTCGTGGTGACATTCGTGCCAAACCGGTTCGTGGAGAGGACGTTCACATCCACCAGCACGCGACCCACGGCCCCGCCGGTGCGCGTGACCATGATGACCGCGCCGAACGGTTCGCGGGTGGGGACATTCACGGACGGTCCGGGAAACGGCGCGCGGATGGTCTCGTTTTCCGTGACCTGATAGACCGGCATCGAGAAGTTGAACTGGCCCGCCATGCTCACCACCGGCGTGGACTCATCGTCCACGATGGTCAGCACCGCGTTGCTGCTGAGGCCCAGCGTGGCTCCGCCC
>JAYVNY010000288.1:0-7100 GCA_043758205.1 Akkermansia sp. | reverse complement strand
CAGCGGAGGGAGACTACGTCAGGCTGCGGCAAGGGACAACCGGACATTCTTGCGAGAGAGTGAGCGGAGGCGCAGACACACCATCCCACTCATCGCGCCTGCTTCGCTTCGACGCGGTAGTCGTGCCGCCACACGGCGTTCGTGAGCACTTTGTTTCCGCAATCCCAGTTCCAGATGAAAAAGGCCTGACGCGCGGGAGCGTAGATCACGCCAGCGGGCGGGACCGGCGTGGGTTCACCCACGGGCGTCCACGTCGCGCCGTGATCCGAAGAAACCTTGAGACCCCGGCCGGCCACAGCAGCGAGTTTGTTGTCGGGCAATTCGATGATCGGTAAACCTTTGATCACACCCGCACCACAAACCTGCGTCCACGTCTGGCCCTGATCGGTGCTGCGAATGATTCCGCGCCCAGAGGCCAGCGGCCAGTAAATCGAACCGTCAGCGGCACCCAACGGCGCGCCGTTCGCTTCGAGCGCGCTGGTCTGCGTCCATGTCGCGCCGCCGTTGCTCGTCCGAAAAACTCCGCCCGTGCCTTTGCCCCAGCCGGAGGCGTTGACCAGATACGTGGTGGCGTCGAGGAGCAATGGGTTGGAGGAATGCTTGGTTCCCTCCGGCAAGTTCGCGCCGATGTTCGTCCAGTTCAGTCCGCCATCCATGGATTTCCAGACGGTGCGGGATTGCTCGTGTCCGCCTGCGAGCAAGGTGCGGCGCTGCGGATCAGCGAAGTCCACGCTCACGTAGTCATTGTGCTTCGCGCGGCCAAGGTGCTGGAACGTCTGGCCGCCATCGTCGGTGCGATAGACGCCGGAACTGTTGTAGATGCCGCTCTCCCAAAACGTCTTCGCGTCGGTCGGGTCATACAAAATTCGTGAAGGGCGGTTGAGGATGGATTCTGAGTTCGCGCCCTGCCCCAGCGCCGTCCACGTCGCGCCCCCATCGGTGGTCTGCCACAAGCCGCGTTTGGCGATGCCGGCGATGATCCTGTCCTGACCCGGCGCGACCGAGAGCAGGCACAAGTTCCCACACTCCGAGGGCAGGTCGGCCAGGTTGCCGGTGACATTGGTCCACTGGGCCGCGAGTGGAGAAAGGATGCTGAACAAAATTCCCACCGCCAGCAGGCGGCGGATGAAGCGAAGATTCGTGGACATGTCGGCGATGCTTGTTCCGGGAGGTGTTCCCGTCAATGCGTCCTTGAAGCGGGCAGTGTCTGTATTTGGCGAAAGCGACGGAGCGCGGGTTTTCAACCCGCAGCAACGTGCTCCAGACGAGAGCGCAAGAATTGGCCAACCGCGACCTCCCTTTCACGTTGCTGCGGGTTGAAAACCCGCGCTCCGCAGGGTGAATCACGCCTCCGTGATAATCGTGTCACTGTGCTCGTAGCAGGGCGCGCAACAGCAGAGCAGGCGCAGTGGCTCCGCGCCGGTGTTCCAAAGCTTGTGCTTCTTCCCTGGCGGGATGGCGATGGCGTCGCCGGTTTTGATCTCGCGCAGTTCGTTCTCGATCCGCATCCGGCCCGTGCCGTGAGTGATGAAATAAATTTCCTCCGCCTTGGGATGGTAATGCTCCTGCGTGCTCCCGCCCACGGCCACGCGCGCCTCGGCGAGACTTTGGTTGCGCACCGCCGAGTTGCGATAGGCCAGCAGTTCACGAATCTCCGAGCCGTCCTTGGTGATGAAGGCGGGCGCGTCCGAAACATTTTTCACATCCATGCGCGAGATGTTTGGGAAAGGAACAGTGGAGGCCAATGCAAAACATCGGCATGGGAACGACAAATCGCGGTCCGGCGCGCGGAATGGGAAAAAATCAACGCGCCGTGCTGGAAGCCGGCGCTCCGGCCGAACCGCTCAGAATCAGCTTCCGTTCCGGTTCCGTCACCGCGCGCCACGTTCCCGCCGGCAAGTCACCAAGCGCAAACGCGCCGATGCGCACGCGCAGCAGACGCAACGTCGGATGCCCCACCGCCGCAGTCATGCGCCGCACCTGACGGTTCTTGCCTTCGGTGAGTTCCAATTCGATCCAACAATCAGGCACGCTCTTGCGAAAACGAATCGGCGGATCGCGCGGCGCAATGTGCGGCTGCGGATCGAGCAGGCGCGCGCGGCCCGGCAAAGTTTTTCGCCCCTCGATGACCACGCCCTGCGCCAATTCGCGCAGCGCCTCCGCCGTCGGAATGCGCTCCACCTGCGCCCAGTAAATGCGCTCGTGCCCGTGACGCGGATGCAGCAACCGCTCGTTCAACGCCGGCTCGTCACTCAGCAGCAGCAGGCCCTCGGAGTCCGCGTCAAGCCGTCCGATGGCATAGACATTTTTCGGAAATCCAAACTCGGCGAGCGGACGGTTCGGTGAACCATCTGGCGTGAACTGCGAGAGCACGCCATACGGTTTGTGGAAGGCGATCAGCATCGCCGTTCAGCGCAGCACTTCGGCGAGGAACTGTTCCATCTCGCGCCACGAGCGCGCGTCGGCGGCGGCGTTGTAGGCCGCGCCCTTCGAGTTGTCATTCCCGGCGTTTTTGTCGGTGAAGGAATGAACGGCGTTGCCGTAGGAGGACAATTGCCAGTCCACTTTCGCGTCGCGCATCTCCTTCTGGAACGCGAGCACCTCGGCCTCCGGCACGAATGGATCATCCGCGCCGTGGCAGGCGAGGACTTTGGTTTTGATGTTCTTGGCGTCGGCGGGGGTGGGCGTGCCCAAGCCGCCATGAAAGCTCACCACGCCGGCAATCTCCGCGCCGCTGCGCGCCAGTTCGAGCACCGTGGTGCCGCCGAAGCAGTAGCCGATGGCGGCGATTTGTTTCGGGTTCACCCGCGGACTTTTCTGAAGCACGGCCAGCGCGGCCTTGATGCGCGCGCGCAGGAGCGGACGGTCGGCTTTGTATTTTCCAGCCAGGGCACCGGCGTCCTTGGGGTTGTCCGCACGCACGCCTTTGCCATAAACATCCGCGCACAACACGACATGGCCGGCGCGCGCCAGCATCTCGCCGCGCATCTTCTCGTAATCGGTCAGGCCCTTCCATTGATGCGCGATCAGCACGCCGGAGCGCCGGCCGGTCCACGCGTCATCATAAACCATCAGTCCCTCGCACACGGTCGCGCCCTCCGGGTATTCCACCTTCTCGAAGATCACTTTGGCGTGCAGCGCGGAGGCGCAGAAAAAACTCGCGATCAGAATCATTCCTTTTTTCATGGGGTCGTCGTACGCCACGCCCGGGGGAATTTCAACGCGCGAGTTCAAAGGAGCGCGGACCGCCGAGTCCGCGCGTTCATGGGATTTGAACCACGGAAAACGCGGAAGTCACTGGAGGAACGATTGAGTGGTTGAACCCGCGGACTCGGCGGTCCGCGCTCCGATGAACCATGATTCCCGCCACAAATTGATTCCGCGGAATGAACACCTCCCCCTACCCTCGCGCGCATGGAACTGCCCCTGGCCGATCAACATCACCTGCGCGCCGCCGTTGGCTGGCTGGAACTGGGGAACGCCTGCGAGGCGCTGGCCGAACTGGATCAGTTGAGCGCGGACGGACAAGCCAGTGCCGACACGCTCGAAGTCCGCTGGCTGGCCCTCGCGAAGGAGCTCCGTTGGGACGCGGCGGCGGAAGTCGGGCGCGCGCTCGTCATCGCCGCGCCGGCGCGCGCCGGGGGGTGGTTGAATTATTCGTACGCGCTGCGACGCGCGAAGCAGGGAGGATTGCCCGCCGCGTTAGAGGCGCTGGCTTCCGTCGCGGAAAAATTTCCTGAAGAATCCACGGTTCACTACAACCTCGCTTGCTATTGCTGCCAGATGGGGCGCGACGCGGCGGATACGCTGGCGTGGCTACAGCGGGCGCTGCGCGGCAGGGAAAGAAAATCCATTTTGAAGATGGCATTGCAAGACCCCGACCTTGCCCCGCTCCGCGCGGAAATCGAGCGGCTGAGCTGACCGCACGCCAAGCGCGACGGCTCCACCCTCACCACGCCGAGCGGTACAACGCCTTCAACTCCTCGCGGTTCACCGGCACGGGATTGGTGAGATGACACGCGTCGTCGAAGGCCTGTGCGGCCAGCGCGTCGAGCTGCGTTTCCTTCACCCCGCATTGGTGCAGGCTGTGTTTCAGGCCGAGGTCGGCGATGAATTTTCTCACAAACTCGACGGTGCGAAAGTCCGCGACTTCCGGCGGCACGCGGGCCACTTCCAATCCGCACGCCAGACCCACCCGGCGGTAGAGGCCGGGCTGCCGTTGCGCGTTAAAGCTCATGACGTGCGGCAGGCACACGGCGTTCGCCGCGCCGTGGTGCATCCCCGCCAGCGTCGAGAGCGGATGCGACAGGGAATGCGTCGCGCCCAATTCTTTCTGACACGCCACGCCGCTCATCGAAGCCGCGACGAGCATCCGCCCGCGCGCCTCCAAATCGTGGGCGTGCGCCACGGCGCGCGGCAGCGCCTCGACGATCAGGCGGATGCCTTCCAGCGCAATGCCGTCGCAGAGCGGATTGAACGTGGGCGAGGTGAACGACTCGACACAGTGCGTGAAAGCGTCCAGCCCGGTGGCGGCGGTCATGCTGGGCGGCAAATCCCGCGTGAGATTCGGATCAAGAATCACCAGCTTGGCCAGCAGGCGCGGCAGGAAGATCACGGTCTTCTGGTGCGTGCCGGCCAGCGTGATGGTGACGCTGCGCCCCACGTCGCTGCCGCTGCCGGCCGTGGTGGGCACGGCGATGCAGCGCGGCAGTCCGTTCCAGTCGTCGTTGAATTTGAAATCTTTGAGCTTGAGGCCGGGCTGCTTGATGAGCAGGCGCAAGGCCTTGCCCACGTCCAGCGCGCTGCCGCCGCCAAAGGCCACCACCGTGTCGCACTTCGTCTCGCGAAACGCCTGCGCCGCGTCCACGACGTGCTGTTCCTGCGGATTGGAGTGAACCCCGTCGAAAAGTTCCCACGTCTTGCCGAGGTTCGCGCGCCCGAGATGATTGGTGAGCTGTTCAAACGCGGCCGTCTGAATCAGCGCCTTGTCCGTGACCACGAGGGTGCGGCGCGCGCCCATCTGCCGCAGCCGGGCCGCCAGCCCGGCCAGGGCGCCAGGGCCAAAGGAGATCGCGGTGGGAAATGAGAAGGAGGCGAGTGATCCGCTCATGGCGGCATCATGAACCGGATTCACGCCGCGCGCACTGAAAAAGTGGAATGGAAAAAGAAAAAGAGCGGAAGCTGCCTTCCGCTCTCGCCTGAAAACTATGGACCGCCCCTTACTTCAGCTTCGCCAGCACGTCCTTGATGGCGTTGAAGTTCGGCAAATCCTTCGGGGTCGCCGTCTGCTCGGCGTATTGCACCACGCCGGCCTTATCAATGACGAAGGCCGCGCGCGCCGAGGTGTCGCCCACGCCCGCGAGCATCGGGAACAGCACGTCGTATTTCTTCGTCACTTCCTTGTTCAAATCGCTGGCGAGGGTGATGCCGATTTTTTCCTTCGCCGCCCACGCCGCCTGCGCGAACGGGCTGTCCACGCTGATGGCGATGACGTCGGCATTGAGCGACTGGTAGCCGCCCAGGCCGGCCGTCACGTCACACATTTCCGCAGTGCAGACGCCGGTGAAGGCGAGGGGGAAGAACAAGACGACGGTGTTTTTCTTGCCGAGATTGTTGCTCAGCTTCACCTCGACATCCGTGGGTGATTTGGATTTGAGCGTGAAATCCGGGGCTTGGGAACCGACAGCGATGGGCATAAATTTTTCTCGTTAATTGGTTAATGCGCGATGCGCGCGGGCGTTTATGAAGCCGCTCGACACGGGTGTCAAATGGCAGTTTGCCAGCGGTGGACAAGGCGGAAAAACGAGTGTGGCTTCACGGCCTATTTGTTCGGAAGTTTCAGACACCTTGCCGAAATAGCTGTACAGACCTTTTGCGCGCCCTGTTTCATGGCTGCGCAAAATTTTCCGATTCGACTGGCTTAGGCTTCTGAAAACGCCGGCGCGATCTCTCGCGTCGCGGTGGTTTTCAGGGCTGCAACGGAGCGGCTGCGCTCCGTAAAAGTGTCTTCGCCCACTGGCATTTCGGCTGCCTCCGCAACGCCGCTGCACGCCGGTTGCAGAGTCTGTGCAGCCGGTGGCCGCCCTGCCCTCTTGCGGATGGTTGCCGTGTCAAATGCCTCGCACTTCGCCAGTTCGGAAGTGGTGCGGAAGGTCTTCACGGCTTCCGTTAGATCGGACAGCGTTACGCTGGTCCGCCCGGCGGCTTCGGCGAGAAGATTGGCGTCGGCCAGGGTGTCTGCTATGGCGGTGAGCGCGAAGGAAACCTTCCTGGCCGCTTTCGTGGCTGGATCGATCTTTGTCACCACGCAGGTTTTAGCATAGCCCGCTAGGTATTTTCGCGCGTCCTGCCCCGCATCCGGCAGGTAATGTTTCACCACAAGATCGATGTCATTGGCTGTGGGGACAGGCGGCAGGATCTCAAACCGGTAAATTCGTCGCCGAAACTGGTCGGAGTTCCACACGGTCTGCTTTTCGGCCTGGTGCAAACGCTTGGAGAAGAGCGGCGTGGCCACGAGCGCGACCGGCACGCCGTGGTTGCAACAGGCCGTGTAAATCCAATCCACCAGCTCAGGCCGCGAGTAAATGCGTTCGCTCTGCGCGAACGCGTATTGTGATTCATCCAAGACCAGGCACAGGCCGCTGCGCTGCAACACGTCTTCGACGCGCGCCTGCATCTCTTTGGCCGTTCTGGTGTAAGTGGAGGCCACGCCGAGGGCGCGGGCGATGGCGCGGAAGAAAACGGTTTTATTGGTCACGCCCTGGAGCCGGACGAAGCGCGCCTCGCCCTTGTGCATTCGGCACCAGGCTTCCGCTGAAGTGCTCTTGCCCGAATCGCTCTCGCCCTCGATGAGGACCATGCGGCGCGACTTGAGGCAGGCATCGAGGGTTTCATGGACGCGCCGGGCCACGGTGGTGGGGGCGAAGGATTGGGCGGCGGCGGCCGTGTAGCGTTTTTGGAACTCGAAAAGCGCGCCGCAGATGTCCTGAAAGAAAGGCACGTCGGCCGTCTTGAAATGGTAGCGGTCCAACTCTTCGTGCTGTGCGACGAAGGCCGCAATCTCTTGATCCCGATCTGTTTGCTTTGAACCGTCAGGCTCC
>JAYVNY010000287.1:0-16664 GCA_043758205.1 Akkermansia sp. | reverse complement strand
AAACTCGCGGAACAAACCGGACTCGACGCCATCGTGCTCGCGGCGGCGGGGCTGGAACGGCTGCATTTCAGCACCGCTGGCTCGACGCAACTTGCTGGCGCAGAGGTCCCGGCGGGATTGATCGCCACGCCGATTCCCGTGGAGGAAATGCTGCCGTGCGTCGGGCAGGCGGCGCTCGGAATTGAGATTCGCCAGCACGATGCGCGAGTGGAACGCATCATCGCCGCGCTGAACGATCCGGTCACGCAAGCGTGTGTCACCGCCGAGCGCGCGTTTCTGCGCGGGATGGGTGGCGGCTGCCAGTTGGCGGTCGGGGCGGTGGCGGAACTGCGCGGGGCAGAGTTGCGGCTGCGGGCGATTTCTTTTCTCGGCGCGAACCCGCGCCACGGGGAGCGCAGCGGAGCGATGAGCGAAGCAGCGATGCTGGGCGAATCGCTCGCGGGCGAGTTACGCTGAAACGCCGGCGCGCGCCTTCACTCCGCGCGGACGCGGTAGTAGCGGGCGCGATCCAGCGGCGCGGTGGTGTCGCGGAATTGCAAAGTCCCGCCGTCATTCGTACCCACCTTCTTCCATTCGGTCTCACCCAAATCCTCCTTGTATTCCAGCACCAGCCGCGCGTGGCCGCCGCCGGAGTTGATCTGGATCAGCACGCCGTTCGCGTCACGGATGATGGAGGCGAGGCGCAGTTCCACGGCGGCGGACTTTGCGGATGATGCGGAACCGGGGGTGAGGTTGACCACGCCGTTGGTCACCGTCAGGCGCACGGGCGCGCTGGTGATGGAGCCGGCCTCGTTCGTGATCACCACGTCGTAGAAACCGCTGTTCGCCACGACCACGTTGCTCAGGGCGAGCGTGGCGTTGGTCGCGGTCTCGTTGACCAGTGCTGAGATGACATTGGAGTTGAAGCGCCATTGATAGACGAGCGGCGACGCGCCCAGCGCCTCGACGGTGAAGGACACCGTGGCGTTGGTGAGCGCGGACTGGTTGGTCGGCGCGAGGGTGATGAAGGGGCGGCTGTTGCTGATGGCCAGACCGGAACTGTTGGTGCTGTCCGGCAGGAAAACAAAACCCTCTGCGTTGGTGAGCGTGAGCGAGACGACCACGCTGGTCGCGCGGCCCATGCTGTTGGAGACGACGACATGGTAGAAGCCGTGCTTTTCAAAACTGTTGGTCAGCACCAGCGTCGCGGCGGTGCTGGTGGCGTTCGTCGCGGAGGAGATCAAAGAGCTGGAGAAATACCATTGGTAGGAAACCGCGGGCACGTCCGTGGCCGTGACGGTGAAGCTCACGGAGTTGGAAACCGTCGCCACGCGGCTGACCGGCTGCTGCGTGATGACCGGGGCCTGCAAGTTCGTGCCGCCACTGTTTGTGACCGTCAGCCGCACCACCGAACTGGTCACGCTGCCGAGGTTGTTGCTGACGATGACGAAGTAGAAGCCCTGGTTCGTGCTCTGCGCGCTGGCGAGGTTGAACAGGGCGTTGGTCGCGGAATTGTTGGCCGCCGACGCGATGGCGTTCGAGTTGAAATACCAGCGGTAGAAAATGGGCGCCGCCCCGTTGGCGTTGACCGAGAAGGTGGCGCTGTTGCTCTCCAAAACGGTGAGGCTCGCGGGCTGCGTGAAGATACCGGGCGCGTTCGTGAACACGGGCGGGTTGGTGAACGAGAGCAGCACGGGACTGGGCGCGTTGTTCGTGAGATTATTGCCGACCTGGCCGTGGCTGTTGAAGCCCCACGCCCAGACGTTCCCCGCCACGTCGCGCGCGACGGAGTGACGCGAGGCCTGGATTTCCACCCACGCGGTGTTCGAGGCGTTGGCCGGCACGGGCGTCGGGACCCGCACGTTCACTTCACTGCCCGAGCCGATGAGGCCGAGGCCCAACTGTCCGTTCGTGTTCGCGCCCCAGGCGTGCAGCACGCCGCCGGTCTGGAGGGCGAAGCTGTGAAAGAGTCCCGCCTCGACGCCTGTCCAGTAGCTGTTGGTGCCGATGCGGATGGGCGTGGCGGAATTGGTCGTGAAGCCGGTGCCAAGCTGGCCCGCCGAGCCACGGCCCCAGGCCCAGAGCGCGCCGTTCGTGGTCGTGGCGAGGCTGTGGAAAAGTCCTGCGCTCAAGGAAGACCAGTTCGCGTTCGTGCCGAGGCGCGTGGGGGTAAAACGATTCGTGGCGGGCGTCAGGCCCAACTGGTTCGCGGTGTTGGCGCCCCAGCCCCAGATCGTTCCGTCGGCGCGGCGCGCGAGGCTGAAGAAGCCGCCGGCGCGGACCTCGACCCAGGCGGACTCGGTGCCGACGCGCGCGGGGGTGAGGCTGCGGTTGGTGTGGCCCTGACCAAGCTGACCGGATTCATTCGCGCCCCACGACCAAAGCGTGCCGTCGCTTTGCAGCGCCAGCGTGTGCGTCGCGCCGGCCTCGACTTGCATCCAGTTCGAGGACGAGCCGACCTGCGCCGGAACGCGCGTGACCGTGGTGTGGCCCAGGCCCAGTTGCCCGGCGTGATTATGCCCCCACGCCCACAGGGTGCCGTTCGTCTGCAGGCCGAGCGAGAAGCCGCCGGGCTGGTTCGTCGCCACGTCGAAGCCGCGCCCGCCCGCCGTCACCCCGAGCCAGACCGCATTGGTGCTGCGCCCGCCGTCCGCACCGATCAATTGCGGCGAGCCGAGGAAAAGTAAATTCGTCCCGCTGGAACCGCTCACGTTGTTGCCAAGCTGGCCGAAATTTTCCAGGCCCCACGACCAGAGCGTGCCGCCCTCGAGCACGGCGTGCGAATGCCGCTGGCCCGCGCCGAGCCGCGCCTGAGCGGCGGGATGATCGTTGTTCAAAACCGTGACGGTGATGAGCGGGCTGGTCGTCGCGCCGAACTCGTTCACGACGCGCACGGAGTAGAGGCCCGAGTCGGAGGGCAGCGCGTTGGTCACGGCGTAAAGGGCATTGGTCGCGCCGGGCAGGCTGTCCGTGCCTCGGAACCATTGGAAGGTGAACGTGCCGCTGCCGGTCACAGGGGCTTCGAGCACGAGCACGTTGCTGGAGAGCAGGAAGCGGTTGGTGGAGCCCAACTCAATGGAAGGTGAGGCGTTGACGGCGAGCGTGAACGGTTGGGTGCTTACGATCTCGTCGAAACTATTTTTCAGCCGCACCGAGTACTGCCCCGCGGCGGCGAACTGGATGTTGGTCAGCACCAGCGTGGCGTTGGTGGCCGTGGGGTTCAGCGTGGGGGCAATGTCCACACCGTTGTGAGTCCAATGAATGGCGAAGGGCGCACCGGCGCGGGCCACGAAGGAAACGAGCACGTTGGCCTGATTCGTCACGGTGAGAAAGTTCACGCCGTTGGTCACGATGAATTTCGTCTGGCCCAGCGCGAGGTTGTTGCTCAGGAACGATTTGGAGACGTTGGTGCCGAGCGGGTCTTGGAAGATGAACGCCGCGCCGTGCGTCGAGCGCGCCGTGTGCTGGGGATCATGACGGAACATCGGCCAGACATTTTCATCCGCCCCCACCTCGTCATAAACCGCATAAATGTTTTTGTCGCGCGAGCCGAAATAGACCGTGCCTTCCGCGTCAATGGCGGCGGCGGATCGAACCGCGCCGCCGGTCTTGAATTTCCACCGCACCTCGCCCTCGGCGGAGACGGCGTACAGGTGCCGGTCATCCGAACCGGCGTAGATCGTGCCGTCCGCGCCGATGCTCAGGGCCGCGCGGACCGGACGTTTCGTGGAGACCGACCAGCGCAAGAGGCCGTTCGTGCGGAAGCAGTAGAGCCGCGCACGTTCCGAACCGATGAACACGTCGCCGCCCGCGCCCACGACCGGCGAGGAGGTCACGTTCTCACCCGTGTTGAATTTCCAAATCAGGTCGTTGGTGGTGCCGCCGGAATCGAGCGCATAAACCCGCTCGTCATTGGAGCCAAAGTAAAGTTGATCGTCCTCGCCCAGCGCGGGCGTGGAGTGAATGGCCGTGCCGGGCGCGAAGACGGAAACTTGCGCCGCCGCCTCTGACACCCCGAAGAGCCGCGCCCCCGCCGTGATGTAAATGGTGCCGGACGAAGAGATGACCGGCGTGCCCGCGTCGTTCAGCAGGCGAAAGGGAAACGGGCTTTTCACCGAGCCGTCCTCCGGGTTGAGCGCGTAGAGCCGGTGATCATCGCAACCGACGTAAATCGTGCCGTCCTCGCCCACGGCCGGGCTGCTCAGTCCGGCCCGCCCCCCGCGAAACGGTGTGGCCCAGCGGAAGAGTGCGCGGTCGCCCGCGTCGCTGAGATTGTAGAGCCGGCCATTGGCGCACGGGACGTAGATGTTCTCGCGATCAAGGGCGGCGGAGGCGCTGATGGCGGAATTCAGATTGGTCTTCCACTTCAACGAACCGTCCTCCGTGTTAATGGCGTAGAAGTGACGGTCCGCCGAGCCGACGTAGAGGGTGAGTCCGTCCTCGCTCAAGACCGGCGAGGCCGTGACCGCGCCGCGCGTGGGGAAAGACCACTTCTTCATTTCTTCGGGGTTGCCAAAATGGTCCAGGCCATCGCCCGCTCCATCCTGTGCGCGGGCGCCGCTGGTGAGAAAAAGGGCGGCCAACAGGGCGCAGAAAACGCCTCGGCAAAAAATTGATCGCATCACGTCGGGGTAGTTCAAAATCAGTGGCGCACTTTCCTGAACAGGCTGGAAAGCTGCAAGCCTTTAACCCGAACACCGGGGCCGCGTACGAGTTGCGCGGCAGACCCCGAGCTCGCCTGGAAGCCCCGCTCCAAACCCTCAGCATGCACCGGGTGGAAGTTTTCTCCAATTTCCTGATCCATCCCGCACCGGAATCCCGCGTTGTTGGATGTGAACGAAACCATTTCGCCAGCGTGCGGTTCAAAGCATGACCCGGCGGCAAAGCACTGGCGCAACGGCGTCCCGGTTGTTATATGTTCACGCGCATGTTCATGACGAGAGTAGGAGGCTTCCGCGACGGGGTGCGGGGATTGGGCGAGCTGGCGTTGCTGGCGCGCGAGATCCTTCGCGCCGCCCTGACGGGCAAGGTCAACCTACGCGATCTCATTTATCAGTTTTACTTCATCGGCGTGAAGTCGCAGTCCGTGGTGTTCATCACTGGAGCGTTCACGGGCATGGTTTTGTGCGCACAAACGTATTTCCAATTTCACAAGGTGCGGATGGACACCGGCACGCTCGCGCTGGTCAGCGTCTCGATGTGCAGCGAACTCGGGCCGGTGCTGACGGCGCTGATGGTCTCGGGCCGCGTCGGCGCGGCGCTGGCGGCGGAACTCGGCACCATGAAAGTGACCGAGCAGATTGACGCGCTGCGCACGCTGGCCACGCATCCGGTGGATTATCTCGTGCTGCCGCGCGTCATCGCCACGACCCTCGCGCTGCCGCTGCTCACGGCGTTTTCCATCTCGCTCGGCATCGCGGCGGCCTGGCTGCTGGGCGTTTATTTTTTCAAGATTGAAGGCACGTATCTCAGGGAGCACATGCTGCACTACACCACCGCCGTGCATGTGGCGACGGGACTGATCAAGTCGGTGGTCTATGGCGTGATCATTTCCGTAATCAGTTGCTACAAGGGGCTGCAATGCGGCGAGGGCGCGGAGGGCGTGGGCCGCGCCACCACGGAGGCGGTGGTCTATTCATCCATCACCGTGTTGATCAGCAATTTCTTCCTCACCCTCTTCCTCAACCGCGTGCTGCCCACGTCATGATCGAAGCCCGCGACCTCAGAAAAAGTTTCGGCCCGCAGACCGTCCTCGACGGCGTGAACCTCCGCATTGAGTCGGGCGAATCCGTGGTCATCATCGGGCGCAGCGGCGGCGGCAAAAGCGTCCTGCTCAAGCTCCTCATCGGCCTGATCCAGCCGGACGCCGGCGAAGTTTTGATCGAGGGCGAAAGCCTCAAGGGCCTGAACGAGCGGCGGCTGATTCTAGTGCGGACGAAGTTCGGCATGTTGTTCCAGAGCGCGGCGCTCTTCGACTCGATGACCGTGGCGGAGAACATCGCCTTTCCTTTGCGCCGCGAGAAAGGTCTCACCGCCGCCGAACTGGACCGTCGTGTCACCGACGCGCTGGAAATGGTGGATCTGCCCGGCACGGAAAAAAAGAAACCGTCCGAGCTTTCCGGCGGCATGAGAAAGCGCCTCGGACTCGCGCGCGCCATCGTCTATCGCCCGCAGATCGTGCTCTACGACGAGCCGACCACGGGACTGGATCCAGTGGTGGCGGACAGCATTGATCAATTGATCATCCGGGTGCGCGACCGGCTGCACGTCACGAGCGTCGTCGTCACGCACGACATGCGGAGCGCGCGGCGCGTCGGCCAGCGCATCGTGATGCTGCACGAGGGAAAAATTTATGTGGAAGGCACGCCGGAGGAGATTTTCTCGTCCGCCGATCCCATCGTTCACAATTTCGTGAACGGCATTTCCACGAAAGAAGGAGTTACGCCATGAGCGAAAAAAAATACACGGCCCGCGTCGGCTGGTTTGTCCTGATCGGTCTCGTGCTGGTCGGAGCCTTGATGCTGAACTTCAGCCGCGGCGTCGGGTTCTTCAAGCCGCGCTACGAAATCAACATGAGCACGCGCACCGTGGCCGGCCTGAAGGAGGGCGCGGATGTGTATCTCTCCGGCGTGAAGATTGGCAGCGTGAAGCGCATCAAGCTGGAGCAGCGGGCCAAGGGCGTGCAGGTGCAGTTGACCATCCTCGAAGAATTTCCGCTGCACACGGACAGCAAGTTCCTGATCGAGCAGCAGGGCGTGCTGGGCGATCAATTTGTGAACATCTTGCCCGGCTCGCCCGAGGCGGCGCTCTTGAAGAGCGGTGATGCGGTGGAGGGCAGCGAGCCGTTCAACCTCAACGAGGTCGCGCAGTCGGCGAACGGTTTGATCAAGCAGTTCGAGAAGCTCGGTGCGACCGTGGAAAACGCCATCGAGCGGCTGAACAGCCAGGTGCTCGACACGCGCACGCTGTCCAACTTTTCGCAGACGCTCCAGAATTTTCAGGAGGTGCCCACCCACGCCGTCCAGTTGCTGGACAATGCCTCGGGCCTGGTCTCGAACGCCGCCCCCGTGCTCACGCTTTCGCTCACGAACCTCCACGAGTTCTCAAGGAAGCTGAACAAAGTGGCGATGGAGGTGGAGGAAACGATTGTCACCAATCGTGTTGAATTGAACGAATCCATGAAAAACCTTCGCGAGGCCACGGCTTCGCTGAAAACCATGATGACCGATTTGGAAGCTGGCAAAGGACTCGCAGGCAGCCTGCTCAAGGACGAGCAGGCGCGCGAACACTTCTCGCTCACGATGAGCAACCTCTCGATCGTGAGCAGCAATCTGGCGCGCTTCGGCCTGTTGCATAAGCCGAAGCAGCCGTCCACAGGTTCGACATGGTTCGGGGGCAAAGGCGGTTCCAAATGAAGTCACCGTCCTCAATCTGGCCCATCCGTCTTTTCTTTCTCAGCCTTTGCACGCTGGCGGGCTATGCCGTCAGCCAGAAGCTGCCCGAGCTGATTAACAACGGTCTCTACGGCACATTCATCGGTTTCGGACTCGGCTCGCTGGTCATCGCCGTGGATGAAATGCTCAAGGGCTTTTCGTTACGCGCGTTTTCTTCAATCACCTTCGGACTGCTGCTCGGCACCTTCATCGCCTGGCTGCTCGATTCGTCCGGCCTGTTCAACGCCAGCGGTGACAACACGCGCTGGGTCATCCGCCTGGGCCTTTTTCTCTCGTTCGGCTACATCGGAATCATCCTCGCCATGCGGAGCAACAAGGAAGATTTCTCGCTCATCATTCCCTACGTGCGCTTCGCCTCGCAGAGCCGCCCGGAGAACCAGATCGTTTTCGACACCAGCACGATCATTGATGGCCGCATCGTGGAACTGATCGAGGCGAAACTGGTCGAAGGCCTCATCGTGGTGCCGCGCTTCGTGCTCAAAGAGATGCAAGCCATCGCCGACTCGCAGGACAGCACCCGCCGCGCGCGCGGCCGCCGCGGACTCGACATGCTCAACCGCATCCAGCACGAGCTGGGCGTGGAGGTGAAGATTCACGAGAACGAATTCCCCGAGGAGAAGGAAGTGGACGGCAAGCTCGTGCGCCTGACGAAGGCGCTGAACGGGAAACTGTTCACGACTGATTTCAACCTCGCGAAGGTGGCCGAGTTGCAAGGCGTGCCCTGCGTCAACGTCGCGGAGATCGCGTCGAAGATGAAAATGGTCATGCTGCCCGGCGAAGTCCTGCACATCCGCATCGCGCGGGAGGGCAAGGATAAGCATCAAGGCGTGGGCTACATGAACGACGGCACGATGATCGTCGTGAACCACGCGCACCACCTCATCGGGCAGAGCGCCTACGTGACCGTCACGAGTTTACTCCAGACCGGCGCGGGCGTGATCATCTTCGCGGATGTGAAACAACCGGACGCAGCGGCGGCGTGAGAGGGGCGCGGCCTTCAGGCCGCTTCAAGCGACGCCGGTCGAAAGATCTCGGAAATTCCGGCAGCCTCGTCCACGGAACAGTGAATCGGCGTGAACGCCGCGCTCCCACATCCAGAGTTGCCCGCGTCCGCCGCATCAGGGAGTTTCATTGCATGAAACTCGTCACCATCCATCGGTCGTTCAATCCCGCTGAAGCAGACCTGATTCGCTCGCGTCTGGAAGCGGCGGAGTTTCAAGTTTCCCTCGCGCACGCGGATGCGGCGCTTTCGCTGGAAGGCTATGCGCTCACATCGGGCGGCATTCTCGTGCAAGTGCCCGAGGATCAGGCGGAGGCGGCGAAGGAACTGCTGGCGTCGGAACCGGGCTGAGCGAGCAGAGCCATGCAGGGCATGCGGAGGTGAGGTTGGCGACCCTACCGGGAATCGAACCCGGGCTCCCTCCGTGAAAGGGAGGTGTCCTAACCGCTAGACCATAGGGTCAGTCGCCAAGAGCGGCGAAATATAGAGAGCGACTTTTCCTTGTCACGAAGTTTTTCCCCCGCCGGGGAAAATTGGGTGCATCTGGAGGGCCTGTTGCCCAAAGGCCTCGGCGGTGCCCGCCGTGGTCGCGTCAGCCGGGCCTCTGAAGCGTCGCGCTGATCCCAGGTGAGATTTCAGGCGCGTGGAAATCCCAGTCCTCCGCTTCTCCCGACCGCCGGCACCGCCGAGGCCTTTGGGCAACAGGCCCCGAACACTGTTCTTAAAAACATGGGCGTGGTAGGGCGTCGTCGCTCCGCGCGCGCCGGGCCTGGCCGGGGAGAAGCCTTGCGGAATTTGCTGAAGCCCCACCCCGGCGCGCGCGGAGCGACGACGCCCTACCACGCAACAGTGCCAAGAGGCACCCCACGCGCCCGCGCCGACTTTTATTTGATGTTTGAATCGCGAGGTTTGGTGTTTGCTTCACGCCATGCCGGACATCGTGCTCACCACGCTCAACGCCAAGTACATTCACGCGGCCTTCGGGCTGCGTTACTTGATGGCGAACCTGGGCGATTTGCGCGAGCGCGCGTGCCTGGTGGAGTTTGACATCAACCAACGCCCGCTGGACATCGCCGAGGTGCTGCTCGCGCGTGCGCCGCGTCTCCTCGGCTTCGGTGTGTACATCTGGAACGTGGTCGAGACGCTGGAAGTCGTCTCGGCGATCCGCCGCGTCGCCCCGGAGGTCACCATCATCCTCGGCGGGCCGGAGGTGAGTTACGAATGGGAGTCGCAGCCCATCGTGGAACTGGCGGATTACGTCATCACCGGCGAGGCGGATTTGAAATTCGCCGAGGTCTGCGGACAACTGCTGCGCGGCGAAAAACCCACGACGAAGATCATCCCTGCCGAGCTGCCCGACGTGGTGCGGCTCGCGCTGCCCTACGATCTCTACAACGACGACGACATCGCGCACCGCGTGATTTACGTCGAGGCGTCGCGCGGCTGTCCGTTCACCTGCGAGTTCTGTCTCTCCTCGCTCGACATTCCCGTGCGGCAGTTTCCGCTGGAGAAGATGCTGGCGGAACTGGAGCGGCTCCTCGCGCGCGGGGTGAAGCAGTTCAAGTTCGTGGACCGCACCTTCAACCTGAACCTGCTGGTGAGCCGGGCGCTGCTGGAGTTTTTCCTGAAGCGCTGGCAGCCCGGCCTGTTTTTCCATTTCGAGATGGTGCCGGATCGCCTGCCCGAGGCGCTGCGTGAAGTCATCGCGAAGTTCCCGCCTGGCGCGCTGCAATTCGAGGTCGGCATCCAGACGTTCAATGACCAGACCGGCGAGCTGATCAAACGCCGGCAAAACTACGCCCGGTTGGCGGATAATTTCCGCTACTTGCGCGCGGAGACGGGCGTCCACATCCACGCGGACTTGATCGTGGGCCTGCCCGGCGAAGCGGTGGAAAGTTTCGGCGCGGGCTTTGACCGGCTCGTGGCGTTGCGTCCGCAGGAGATTCAAGTGGGCATCTTGAAACGCCTGCGGGGCACGCCGATCTCGCGGCACGACGACGCGTGGGAAATGAAATACGGCGCGTTGCCGCCCTACGAGATTTTGCAGAATAAGCTGATCCCGTTTGCCGAGATGCAACGGATGCGGCGCTTCGCGAAGTATTGGGAACTGGTGGGCAACAGCGGCAACTTCGTGGAGACCGTGGAGTTGTTGTGGCAGAACTCCGGCACTCCGTTCGTCTCCTTCCTCGCCTTCAGCGACTGGCTGTTCGCCCGCGTACGCCGCACCGACACCATTGCGTTGTTGCGGCTGATGGAATCGCTCTTCGAGTTTCTGAAGCAGGAGCAGGGACTGGACGCGGGGCTTGTTGCGCAAACGTTGTGGCGCGACTACCAGCGGGGCGGACGTCAGGAACGGCCGGGCTTCCTCGCGGAGCATCTGCCGGAGAGCGAGCGCGCGCCGGTCAATTCGCGCCGCACCGGGCCGAAGCGCCAGTCGCGGCATGTGGCGGCTTGAAAGCAGCACCGACCGCTGCGCCGGTGCCGGAACGACTCACGCCCCCAACATCAACCGCACGTCCTCGGACAAAATTTTCTTCAAGTTCGGCCAGTCTGCCTCGTTCATGTCGTGGAAGGCGCGCAGATAGAGGCCCACGACTTCCGGCGGGTATTTGCCGAGGAGCAGTTCCACCGCATCGTGCAGCTTCTGATCCTCGACGGTCGCGGGCAGCGTCTCGACCACGCCGTTCTGATGCGGGATGTGGAGCGCGGTCAGGAAATCAATGAGCAGCGGCTGCTGGTTCTTCACGAGCCAGCCGCTGAGGACGTTGCCCGCGACCATCTGCAAATCCGAGCGCCTCAACGCCACGGCCATGGTGCGGAAACGCTCGGCCTTGGATTGGCGTTCGAGGAACATGGGGCGGACTTTTTTCGCCTGGGCCACGCTCACGAGCGCGACGCGGTAGAGGTCTTTGTCGGAGGCGTGAACTTCCTCGACGATGCGCACCGCGAGGGCGGGCGACATCTCTGTGAACATTTGATTGGCCGTCATGCGGGCGCGTTTGTACGGCGCACACGCGGCGGGGGCAAATGATTTGGCGGTCGCCAACGGCTGGCGCTGCCCCGAGAACGGTCCCCCACCAAGGCCAGAAACGCTGCGGTCATAGCCGACACTGGTAAAGTTAGGATTAACTAACATTCATTCTTGCGACGAAACTCTCAGCCGCTAACGTCGCGCCCATGTTGCGACTCTTCACTGTGTTGGCGTTGGGCACCGTGTCAGCCTGGGCGGGCGACCCCGCCCCCGCGTTATCCGGCCCGGCGGCGGATAAATCCGCGTTCACGCTCTGGCATCCCACCCCGCGCGCCTTGCTCCGCGAGTTGACGACGGACCGTCCCGACAAAACGGAAAGCCCCTACACCGTGGATGCCGGTCATGTGCAAATCGAAGCCGACCTCGTGAACTACACCTGCGACCGGCACAACTCCGACCGCGACCATACGCGCACCGAGACGCTGGCGTTGGCGCCGATGAATTTGAAAGTCGGCTTGTGTCATCGGGCCGACTTCCAAGTGGTCGTGCCGACTTATACGACGGTTCGCATCCGCGACACGGTCTCGCGCCACACCCAGCGCGACAGCGGCTTCGGCGATCTCGTCACGCGCCTGAAGATCAATTTGTGGGGCAACGACGGCGGCGACACCGCGCTGGGCGTCATGCCTTTCCTCACCTGGCCCACCAGCGCGGACGGACTCGGCACGGACGCCGTCGAGGGCGGCGTGATTCTCCCGCTAGCCGTGGTGCTCCCGCACGGCTGGGATCTCGGACTCATGGCCGAGCTGGATTTTGTGCGGGATGAAAAGGGCGGGGGACATCACGCGGAAGTGATCACCAGCGTCACCGTGAGCCACGCCATCGTGGGCGAGTTGAGCGGCTACGTGGAATTCTACAACAACCTAAGTATGGAGCGGCATGGCACCCCGTGGATCGCCACGGCAGATTGCGGACTGACCTACGGTCTCACGCCGGACATTCAACTCGATGGCGGCGTGAACGTGGGCCTCACCCGCGCCGCCGAGGACGTCAACCCGTTCGTCGGCATCACGTTTCGTTTCTAATTTATGAACACCTTACCGCCGGTCCCTGAAGTCGGTGTGCGCCCGGCCTGGCGCAAGGAAAGCGCCGCGCCGAGTCTGCCCGAAGTCCACGACAGCGTGGCCGTGCCGAAGCATTTCGGCTTCTGGCGCAAGATGCTCGCCTTCTCTGGCCCCGGCTATCTCGTCGCGGTCGGCTACATGGACCCCGGCAACTGGGCCACGGATCTCGCGGGCGGATCGCAATTCGGCTACACGCTCCTCAGCGTCATCCTCATCTCGAACCTCATGGCGATTCTCCTGCAATCGCTCTGCGCCAAACTCGGCATCGTCACCGGGCGCGATCTGGCGCAGGCGTGTCGGGATCATTACTCCAAGCCGGTCGCCATCGTGCTCTGGCTGCTCTGCGAAGCGGCCATCTGCGCGTGCGATCTGGCCGAAGTGGTCGGCTCGGCCATCGCGCTGAATCTGCTCTTCGGCATCCCGCTGATCTGGGGCGTGTGCATCACCGCGCTGGATGTGCTGGTCGTGATGTTTCTTCAGAACAAGGGGTTTCGTTACATCGAGGCGCTGGTGGTCACGCTCATTCTGACCGTGGGCGCGTGCTTCCTCGCGGAAATCATTTTCTCCAAACCCAGCGTCGTGGCGGTGCTCGGCGGCTTCACGCCCAAGTTCGAGATCATCACGAATCCGAAAATGCTCTTCGTCGCGATGGGCATCCTGGGTGCCACGGTGATGCCGCATAATCTCTACCTGCACTCGTCCATCGTGCAGACGCGCAAGTACGAGCGGACCAGCGAGGGCCGGCGCGAGGCCATCAAGTTCGCGACCATTGACTCGACCGTGGCGCTCATGTTCGCGCTCTTCATCAACGCCGCCATTCTCATCGTCGCCGCCGCGACCTTTCACGGCACCACGCACGAGGTCGCAGAAATCCAGGACGCCCACAAACTGCTCTCGCCCATGCTGGGCGTGGGCATCGCCAGCACGCTTTTTGCCGTGGCGTTGCTGGCCAGCGGACAGAACTCGACGCTCACCGGCACGCTGGCCGGCCAGATTGTGATGGAAGGTTTTCTGAACATCCGCCTGCGCCCGTGGCTGCGCCGGCTCATCACGCGGCTCATCGCCATCATTCCGGCCGTCATCGTCACCGCGATCTATGGCGAGAGCAAAACAACCGACATGCTCGTCCTGAGCCAGGTGATTTTGAGCCTGCAACTTCCGTTCGCGGTCGTGCCGCTCGTGCTTTTCACCAGCGACCGGCGCAAGATGGGCGAGTTCGCCAGCCCGATGTGGGTCAAAGTCCTGGCGTGGGCCACGGCCGCCATCATCATCGTGTTGAATGTGAAACTGCTCTGCGACACGTTCGGGTTCACGGAGTGGGTGATGAAGCTGGTGAAATAACGGAGACTGCCATGTATAAAAAAATTCTTGTCGCTTTGGAAAACGGCCGTGCGGATCAATCGCTGCTGCCGCACGTCACGCAACTCGCGAAACTGCTCGGCTCGCACCTGCTGCTCGTCCACGTCGCGGATGGCTGGGCGGCGCGCACCTTCGATCAGCTCAAGCTGGCCGAGTCCGAGGAGATGCGCGCCGACCAGAAGTATTTGAACGACACCGCCGAGGCGCTGCGGGGCGAGGGGTTGGAAGTCACCGTGCATCTCGCGCTCGGCGATCCGCCGCGCGAGATCGTCAAGGTCGCGCAGGCCGAGCAGTGCGACTTGATCGCCATGACCACGCACGGCCACCGGCTGATCGGGGATTTGCTGTTCGGCAGCACCATTCACGAGGTGCGCCACAGCACGGAGATTCCCGTGCTGCTCGTCCGTGCGTCGAAGCGGCCGGTTCAGCATTGAGAACCAGGCTCGCGTGGGCACTTCCCGCCCGGCGGGGAACGGTGAGAACGCCGAATTGATTTCCCAGTGCCTGTGGAGCGAGGTGGACTACTTCCCCGCCATCGTCACGCGGGCGTCGAGGCAGACCGCCTCCTTGGTGCTGCGGACATAGATGCGGCCGTTGGCCACGCTGGGGCTGGACCAGCATTTGCCGGTCACGACCTTGGCGCGGGAGATTTCCTGATACTCATTTGGGTTCGTGTTCACGGTCACGATTTCGCCTTTGTCGCTGAGGGCGAGGACAATGTCGGCGGCCAGGATGACCTGACCGGCCCCGAAGTTCGGCACGGACCATTTCACTTTTCCGGTCGCGAGTTCCACGCACTTGAGAGGGCCGGTGCCGTATTCCTTGAAACTGAACATGCCGTAGAGATGGCCCTGATGATAAACCGGCGTGCTCCAGTGGTTCGCCACGGGCTGGTTGCCTTTGCTGAACCAAAGTTCGGTCGCTTTGAACGCGCCGCCCTCTTTACTGATCTTCACCGCCGTCGAGCCGACGCCGTAGCCCGCCGCGCAATACACAATGTCCCCGCCCACTACCGGCGACGCCGCGCTAGAGGTGCTGTATTTGAACGGATGCTTCCAGAGCAGCGCGCCGTCCGCCGGATTCACGGACACGAGGCCGGACTGCGTGAAGAAGATGATTTGTTTCGCGCCGAGAATCGTCGCGACGATGGGTGTGGCGTGGGTGATTTTTTCATCGTGTGCCTTCCACACGACGGCACCGTTGGCTTTATTCAGCGCGAGCAATGACTCGCCCGGCCCGCCGCCGCCGACAAAAACCAAGTTGCCTTCCACGAGTGGCGAGGCGGCGTTCTCCCAGGAAATATTCCGGCCCGCGTTCTCCTTGATCAGGTCACGCGACCAGACGGACTTGCCGGTTTGCGTGTCGAAACAGGAAACGACGAGGCGTGCGGACGTCGCATAAACCCGGTTGCCATCCACGCTTGGCGTGGAGCGCGGACCGTCGCCGCCTTTGTTGTCTGGCGTGCCGTCCTGGCCGCCGCTGCCGACTTTGATGATGCCGAGCGGTGCGGCCCAAAGTTCCTTGCCCGTGTTCGCATCCAGCGCCACCAGGGTCTCGCGCGGGGCGCCCTCGAAGTCGCGCAGCACTTGCGTGAACGCCTGGCCGCCGCTCACGGCGAGCGAGCTGAAGCCGTCCGCCGACGGCGCACGCCAGAGGACCTTGGGTCCGCCAGCGGGAAAGACTTTCTGGATTTTTTCCGAAGTGGTGTGATTGGCGTTCGGCCCGCCGTATTGCGGCCAGTCGGCGGCGCAGAGGGGCAGGGCGGTGATCGCAGCGAGCGCGAACGAAAGTGTTACTGAGCTTTTCATAATGGTTTGGTTTCTGACCTCGTTTGGACGGAATGAATTCACCTTTGGCTACGGCCGGGCGTCGAGCCGCCGGATGATTTCCCCGGTCAACACTTCATACGCCGACGCGCCGGCGCTGTATTTGTCGTAGTGAATGATCGGCTGGCCGTGGCTCGGCGCTTCGGCGAGGCGCGTGGTGCGCGGGATCACCGTTTCAAAAACTTTGTCGCCGAAATGTTTCCGCACTTCCTCCACGACCTGCTGCGAGAGGCGCGTGCGGCCGTCATACATCGTCATCACCACCCCGAGCAGGTCGAGGTTCGGGTTGATGCCGTTGTCGCGGAGCTGGCCCATCACGCGGCTGATCATCGAGATGCCTTCGAGCGCGTAATACTCGCACTGGAGCGGGATGAGCAGCCCGTCGGCGGCGGCGAAAGCGTTGAGCGTGAGAATGGCCAGCGACGGCGCGCAATCAATGACGATGACATCGAACTGTCCGCTCGCGCGAATCGGCTCCAGCGCGCCGCGCACGCGGTGCAGATGATTTTCCGTGCGCGCCAGTTCCAGTTCCGCGCCGCACAAATCCACTTCGCTGGGAATGATCGAGAGCCGGTCGAAAGCGGTCTTGAGAATTTTCTCGCTCAACGTGCCTTCGCCGAGCAGCGGCCCGTAGGCGCTCGCGCCCTCGGTCTTCTCCAGACCCACGCCGCTGGTCGCGTTGGCCTGCGGGTCAATGTCGAAGAGCAGGACGTTTTTGCCGACGGAAGCGAGGCAGGCGGAGACGTTCACCGCGGTCGTGGTTTTTCCCACGCCCCCTTTCTGGTTGGCAACAGCGATGACTTTGGTCGGCACGCGCGGAGTTAAGGCGACGGGGCACGGCAGTTCAAGAGTGGGGGTTGAATTGAAAAGCGACGGGCAGGCGTTGGAGTTCAAGCTTCAGCTTGTCGGGTGCGCGCCGTACAAGCTGAAGCTTGAACTCCAACGCTTCAA
>JAYVNY010000286.1:0-5741 GCA_043758205.1 Akkermansia sp. | reverse complement strand
GCATGGACTGGCAGCAACCTCTCGCGCTCATCATCGTCGCCACGGCGGCGGCGTTGCTCGTGTGGGGGCGCGTGCGGCGGCGGAAGTTTCAATTCGGCTGCAAGTCGGGCTGCGGCTGCAGTTCGCCCGCCGCCGGCGGGAACAAGTCTGAAATCATTTACCATGCACGCAAAGGCGAACCGCCGCGCGTTTTCGTGAAGTTAAGATGAACCCAAACTTGCGCGCGCGAAAAGCGTGGGATAGCTTCGTCCCGCAACCGCACCAAAAGTTCGAATCGTGAACACGTCGCTCTACAACTGGCGTCCTGGCCGCACCGGGGACAAGACTGTCGAATCTCACTGGGTTCCCAACACCGACGTTTACGTCACCGACGACGCGCTCGTCATCAAGGTGGAACTGGCCGGGATGCGCAAAGAAGATTTGGAGCTGACCGTTGAGCGCAATCGCCTGACCATTACCGGCCACCGGCCCGACGGCTGCCGCGCGCCGAAGTGCAAGTTCCTCGTGATGGAAATCAATTACGGTTCCTTTCAAAGCGTGATTGAACTCCCGCCCGGGTACGATTTAAGTCAGGCCAAGGCAGCTTACCAAAACGGATTTTTGCGCATTGACGTGCCGCAGGGCGAGGTCGCCCAGGCCAAGCGCGTCGCGATTTATTCGGGCCAGAAGAAGTAGGAGGTTCGTTTGGGTTTCAGGGCCGCCGCACTCACATGTCAATTGACGAAGCGCTGACGCCGGACACCGAGTTGATCAACATCCTCGGGCAAGGGGGAACGACCGGCAGTTCCGACACCGCCATCACTCGCGCCGCGCGCAAGCTCCCGACCACGCTCCCCATCCTCGGCCTGTCCGACGTGGTGATTTTCCCCGGCATCGTGCTGCCCCTGCTTGTCGAGAGCGAGGAAAGCACGAAGCTGATTGATGACGTGGTCGAGGGCGACCGCCTGATCGGCCTGGTGCTGCAACGCAAGCCGGAGATTCAATCGCCTTCCCCCGACGACCTCTTCGAGTACGGCTGTGGCGCGCGCGTGCTCAAGATGCTGAAGTTCCCGGACAACACGATCCGGATTCTCATCGAGGGCATGTGGCGCATCAAGCTGCTCGATTTCCCCGCGCGCAAGCCCTACCTGCGCGCCCGCTTCTCGGTGATGAAGGACGAGTCGGCGGACCATCCCGAAGTCACCGCGCTCGCGCGGATCGTGGCGCAGAAGTTCCGCGAGATCATCAAGCTCTCGCCGTCCATTTCCGAGCAGGTGAAGGTCGCGGCGGTCAACACCGAGGCCCCCGGGCCGTTGAGTGATTTGATCGCGGCGAATCTGAACCTCGGCCTCGACGACCGCCAGCGCCTGCTCGAAACCACGGACGTGAAAGAACGTCTCCAGCAACTGCGCCCGATGATCGAGCGCGAGCTGGAGGTTGTGCAGATCGGCACGAAGATTCAGAACGACGTGTCGAGTTCGATGGCGAAGACGCAGCGTGATTTTTTCCTGCGCGAACAGATGCGCGCCATCCAGCGGGAACTCGGCGAGGGCGATCCTGCGGCCTCGGAGGTCGCGAGCCTCCGCAAACAACTCGAAGAAAACCCGCTGCCCGAGGACGCGCAGAAAGTGGCGCTCAAAGAAATTGACCGTCTCTCGCAGATGCCGCCCGCCGTCGCGGAATACGCCATCGCGCGCAACTACCTCGACTGGCTCCTCAACCTCCCGTGGAGCAAGAAGACGGAGGACAAAATCGATCTGCGGACGGCGGAAAAAATTCTGAACGAGCAGCACTACGGCTTGGAGAAAGTTAAAGACCGGCTGCTGGAATACCTCGCCGTCATCAAGCTCAAGAACAATTTGAAAGGGCCGATCCTCTGCCTCGTCGGCCCGCCCGGCGTGGGCAAGACCTCGCTGGGCAAAAGCGTGGCGGACGCGCTGGGCCGCAAGTTCGCGCGCATCGCGCTCGGCGGTTTGCGCGACGAGGCGGAGATTCGCGGGCATCGCCGTACCTACGTCGGCGCGATGCCGGGCCGCATCATTCAAACCCTGCGGCGCGTGGAATCGCGCAATCCCGTCATCCTGCTCGACGAACTGGACAAGATCGGGTCCGACTTTCGCGGCGATCCAGCGGCGGCGCTTCTCGAAGTACTCGACCCGCAGCAGAACAACACCTTCAGCGATCATTACCTCGATCTGCCGTTCGACTTGTCGCAAGTGCTGTTCATCACCACGGCGAACTGGCTGGACCCGGTGCACGCGGCGTTGCGCGACCGGTTGGAGATCATCCGCCTGCCGAGTTACACCGCGCCGGAGAAAGTCCAGATCGCCAAACGGCATCTCGTCCCGCGTCAGTTGGAGGAACACGGTCTCAAGCGCAGCCAGGTGAAGTTCCCCGACCCCACGCTGAAGAAGCTCATCCAGGACTACACGCACGAAGCCGGTGTGCGGCAATTGGAGCGCGAGATCGGTGCGCTCATGCGGAAGGTCGCGCGGAAAGTGGTCTCCTCCCGCGGCGCGACGAAGTCCATCACCATCACACCGGAGTCGTTGCAGAAATATCTTGGCCATCCCGAGTTCACCTCGGACGTCGCGGAGAAAATCACCGAGTGTGGCATCGCGATGGGCCTGGCGTGGACGCCGGTGGGTGGCGAAATTCTTTTCATCGAAGCCACGCGGATGCCGGGTAAAGGTGCTTTGATCCTCACCGGTTCGCTCGGCGACGTGATGAAGGAGAGCGCGCAGACCGCGTTGAGTTTCATCCGCAGCCAAAGCAAACGGCTGGGGATCGATCTCACGGACTACGACAAGTCGGACATTCACATTCACGTCCCGGCGGGCGCGACGCCGAAGGACGGGCCGAGCGCCGGTTCGACCATTTCCGTGGCGCTCACGTCGTTGCTCACGAAGCGGCTGGTGCGCTCAGACGTGGCGATGACCGGCGAAATCAGCCTGCGTGGGCGCGTGCTGAAAGTGGGCGGCGTGAAGGAAAAAATTCTCGCCGCCGCCCGGGCCGGACTGACGACCGTGCTGCTGCCCGAAGGCAATCGCAACGACTGGCTGGAAGTCCCCGACGAAGTGCGGAAGACGATGAAGGCGCATTTCGTGAAAGATATTGCGCAGCTTGTTTCGCTGGCCCTCGTCAAAGAAAGGTCATGAGTTTTCCCTTGGCCAACCGGACAGAGGTGGGGCGTCGCGCTCCGCGCGCGCCGGGCCACGACCACACGGAGAGCAACAGAATTTCCCACGCCTCACCCCGGCGCGCGCGGATCGCGACGCCCTACCATCGCTGGCTTGTCGTGTTGCTTGGTTTGAATCTTCACGCTGCCGCGCCTGCACCCATCAACGATCCCGTCGAAGGTCAGAAGCTCGCGCGTGAATTGCGTGCCGTGGCTCCGGCCGAGAACACCAGCCTTACCGCCACGTTGCGGCTCACTGCGCCCGGCCAGCCCGCGCGCGAGGTGCCGCTGAAAAGCAGCGTCAGCGTCACGAGCAGCAACTGGACTTCGATTTACGAGGCGCACCCGACCAACGCACCGGCAGAGGTGCTGACCATCCTCCACGTTCCCGGCGAGCCGAACCAATACGAGTGGCGGCAGGGCGAGCGCGTGACGATTTTCCGGGGCGACGCCGCGACGAACCATTTTGCCGGTTCCGATTTCGCGCTGATTGATCTTGGCCTCGAATTTTATCATTGGCCCACCCAGTCACTCGCCTTTCGTCAGATGCGCAAAAGCCAGGGTTGTGATGTGCTGGAGAGCCGTCCGGCGTTCGTCCTGCTCTACGCCAACGTGCGGTCATGGATTCCGCAGGAGGCCCGCGCGGAAGGCACGCCCGGCGTGCTCATGGCCGAGGCTTACGACCGCCAGGGGCTGGTGAAGGAATTTGAGATCAAAGATTTCGAGCGCATCGCCGGACGCTGGGAGGTGCGCGAAATGGAAATCCGCAACGTGCGCGCCAAGACGAGCACCCGGCTGCGCTTCCAGTTCCACGAAAGGTGACCCATGCCGCAACCACTTCGCCTCGCCCTGCTTGCGTTTGTGATTCTCGGCTCTGGCCGCCGGTTTGATCCTCACCATGATCTGGGGACCAAGCATCATCCACACGCTGTTCAGCCCGCTGCTTTCCGCATTTGATGGTGGAGATGAAGAGCCAGACCTGGTGCCGCTTTATTCCACTGCTCAAGGCTTGCGCCAGCTCGGCAAGTATCGCGAGTCGCTCCATGCCATTCAGGAGCAGTTGCAGAAATACCCCTCAGGCCGAGAACGGCGTTAGGGATGTTTCTATTCCTAGCGCGTACGGCCTAGCAACGAGGGCTTGTTGCTCCTGACCAGACGCATGTCAAAATGAGATGCTTCTTGGAAAAATTTCCGACGCCACGCCATTGACGAAACACGGTGCGCTGCCTATTACAGGCGCCGCTCTGACCCGAACGGAAAATCTCAATCAAGGAATATTTTATGGCCGCCAAAGCTCTCGAAAAATCCGCCCCTGAAACCAAAGACGTGAAGTCCACTGAAGCCGCCAAACTCGCCGCCACGCGCGAACGCGAACTGGAAGCCGCCATTAGCAGCATTACCAAAGCCTACGGTGACGGAGCCATCATGCGTCTCGGCGCGGCGCAGGCGTTGCGGAAGATCGAGGTCATTCCCACGGGCGGCCTGGCGATTGACCTCGCGCTGGGCGTGGGCGGATTGCCGCGCGGTCGTGTCATCGAAATTTTCGGCCCGGAATCTTCCGGCAAGACGACGTTGATGCTCCACGTCATTGCCAATGCGCAGAAGGCGGGCGGACTCGCGGCGTTCATTGACGCGGAGCACGCGCTCGATCCCGCATATGCCAAGAAGCTGGGGGTGAATCTCGACGACTTGCTCGTCTCGCAGCCGGACAGCGGCGAAGAGGCGCTCTCGATTTGCGAGACGCTCGCGCGCTCGAACGCGCTCGACGTGATCGTCATTGATTCCGTGGCCGCGCTGGTGCCGAAGAACGAACTCGAAGGGGAGATGGGCATGGCCACGATGGGCATGCAGGCGCGCTTGATGAGCCAGGCGCTCCGCAAGCTCACGGCGGTGCTCAGCAAAGCCAAGACGACCTGCGTGTTCACCAATCAGCTCCGCGAAAAAGTCGGCGTCATGTTCGGCAATCCTGAGACGACGCCCGGCGGCAAGGCGCTGAAGTTTTACGCCAGCGTCCGCATTGACATCCGCCGCAAAGAGACGCTCAAGGACGCGGCCGGCAACGCGATGGGCAACATCACCAAGGTGAAGATTGTGAAGAACAAGGTCGCCCCGCCCTTCGCCGAGGCCGAGTTCGAGATCCTCTACAACCACGGCATCAACAAGGAAGGCAGCATCATTGATGTGGGCCTGACGCACGGGGTGGTGGAGAAGAAGGGCGCGTGGCTGCAATTCGCCGGTGAACTGATCGGCCAGGGCAAGGAAGCCGCCCGCGTCGCGCTGGTCGAGAAACCCGAACTGGCGAAGAAGATCGTGGATGCGATCATGGAGAAGCGCGCGGCCGTCGCCGACGCTGGAGTCGCCACGAAGTGAGCCTGTCCCCGCGCCGTTGGCGCATGATGTTCGTGGTCGTGCTCATGAGGTGATGCACGCCCACCTTTCCGAGCCAGGCGCGGTCCAGGTGCAGAAAGCTCCGTGGACTTTCTACAGGACCTGTTGCCCAAATGATATTGGACCGCGGACCGCCGAGTCCGCGCGATCCTAGCCCGGCAAACCTTGGCCGTTTCGACAGCACTTGGAACACGCG
>JAYVNY010000285.1:0-2792 GCA_043758205.1 Akkermansia sp. | reverse complement strand
CGCTGGCCGACGTGCAAATCCAGTGCGTGCTCCAGGCGAGTTCCGGCGCGGCGTGGTTTGATCTGGCGACGCTGAAAATCCGCCGCACCGCGCTGACGGTGAAAGCCAGCACGGCGAAGGAGTGAGCGCAGGAACACGAGGCTAAAAGCCTCTGAACTTGCCGACAAGAATGCCGGCGCCACGTACCGCCAGCTTCCCAGCCGGCGGGTGTCGAGGCTTTTCAGCCTCGTCGTTCATCGCAGACCGAGGAACTCCTGACCGCCTGCGCCGTTGAAATGACTTTCTGCTTCCCGCACTTTCGGGTCGTGAAATTTCTACTGCCATCATTCGCCGCACTGCTTCTGTTTTCAGGCTGCCAAGACGCGAAAAAGAATTCCTCCGCCGCGTCGCAGACTTCCGCGCCGCCGCCGCAGGCATTCGCGCCCGGTTACTTGCCACACGCGCAACCACGTTTGCAGACCATGCAGCTTTTTGTCGGCATGAAGGAGGTCACCGCCGAACTCGCGCTCAAGCCCGTTGAAATTTACACCGGCATGATGTGGCGCACGAACCTGCCGGACGGCAACGCGATGCTCTTCGTTTTCGGCGATGCCACACCGCGCGCGTTCTACATGCGAAACACGCTGGCGCCGCTCTCGCTCGCCTACATGGATCCCGACGGCGTGATTCAAGAAATCCACGACCTCCAGCCGCGCAATGAAACCTCCGTGCCGTCGAAGGCGGAGAACATCCAGTTCGTGCTCGAAGTGCCGCAAGGCTGGTTCGCGCGGAATCAGATCGTGCCCGGCACCGTGGTGCGCTCGCAGTACGGCGAGCTGAAAAAAATCTTCTCGTTCTCACCCTTGCCACGTTGATGAACCGGCCCACCGATGTCCGCGTCGTCGCCGCGCGGCTTTATTTTCTTCCGGTGCAGACGCGCGTGCCGCTCAAATTCGGCACCGAGACGCTCACCGCCGTCACGCTCGCGCGCGCCTGCGTGACGGTCGAGGATCGCCACGGCCAGCGCGCCGAGGGCTGGGGCGAAACGCCGCTCAGTGTGCAATGGGTCTGGCCGAGCGCGCTGCCCTACGCGCTCCGGCACGAGATGCTGAAACGCTGCACACACCATCTCGCGGAGGAAATCGTGCGCGCGGATTTCTCCGGCCACGCCTTCGAGATCGGCGTGGACTGGCAGGAGCAGCTCCTGCCGAGACTGCTCACGGTGTTCAATCGCGGCGCGACCGAACCGATGCCGCTACTCGCCGCGCTGGTCTGCCTCTCGCTCTTCGATCTCGCGCTCCACGATGCGTTCGGCCAGGTCCACCAGCGCCCCATCTATTCGACTTACACCGGAGAATTCATGTCGCGCGACCTCGGCGACTTGCTCGTCCCTGCTGGTGATGCGCCGGTCACGGTTCAATTCGCCAAAAAGTTTCCCGCCGACTTTCTCGTCGCCAATGCTCCGCGCTCCTTGCTCGCCTGGCATCTGGTCGGTGGACTTGATCCGCTCGACGCCTCGGAACTCACCGGCGCTGAACCCAGCGACGGCTATCCCGTGCTGCTCCGCGACTGGATTCGCCGCGACGGCTTGAAAGGTTTGAAAGTGAAACTGCGCGGCCATGACGCGGCGTGGGACTACGCCCGCCTCCAGCGCGTCGGCGAAATCGCGCGCGAAGAAAATGTCCAATGGCTCACAGCGGACTTCAACTGCACCGTCACCGAGCCGTCTTACGTGAATGACATTCTCGACCGGCTGCAACGCGACGCTCGCGACACTTTCGACCAGTTGCTCTACGTCGAGCAGCCGTTTCCCTACGAGCTGGAGGAATTTCCGATTGATGTCCACAGCGTGTCTCGACGCAAGCCGCTCTTCCTCGATGAGAGCGCGCATCACTGGCGTTGCGTGCGGCGCGGACGCGAACTCGGCTGGACCGGCGTCGCGCTCAAGACCTGCAAGACCCAGACCGGCGCGCTCCTCAGCGCCTGTTGGGCGAAGGCGCACGGGATGCAACTGATGGTGCAAGACCTCACGAACCCGATGCTCGCGCAAATCCCGCACGTCCTCCTCGCCGCACACGTCGGCACCATCGCGGGCGTGGAGACGAATGCCATGCAGTTCTACCCCGACGCCTCGCGCGCCGAGGAGGCGGTGCATCCGGGGTTGTATCGCCGTCGTCACGGTGTGGTGGACTGGTCCTCCGTGCGCGGTCCCGGCTTCGGCTATCGCCTCGAAGAGATGCGGAGGGAGTTGCCCGCGGCGGCGGCGGAATTTGGAAAGTAACCAGTCATCAGCAAATCAGTGGAGCGACACAGCGCTGGTCACTGATTACTGATGACTGATTACCGACGCATTCTTCCCTGAATTCCGCGCACAACCATTCAGTCGAAAACGTGTTCAACTCCAAAAACTTATGACGCGCGCATCTGGATCGGCTTTGCCGAAGGTCAGTTTCATTATGGTGCTCTTCGTCGCGGCGGCGGTGGGTTACCTCGTGGTGCGGGAGCGGATGCGGTCTTGGGCGGAGCGTGAACAAGCGGCGGAAGCGGCGCGGCGCGCGGAACAGGAGACGGAGATTTCCAAGGCGGGGGCGAAGTTCAATTCCAATCTCACCACGACGGCCCGAACAGAATACGCCCCGCTGCGGGATCGCGTGGTGACGAACACGGTGCGGGTGCCGAGCAACCGTTTCATCGGCGTGCCGGGCGCGACGAGCGCGTCGCCGGTCGTGCTCGTCGGCGAGACGCGGCCCTATCCGCAGAACGGCGTGCAGACCGTGCTGGCGCGTTCGTCCCCGGTGTTTCCCGGCGGCGGA
>JAYVNY010000284.1:0-5631 GCA_043758205.1 Akkermansia sp. | reverse complement strand
GAGCCACGGAGTCCGCGTCTGGGCAAATCAAGCGCGTGCGGACGGGAGTGAGGCTGAATGCGATTCTCCCTCTCCCTTGGGAGAGGGCCGGGGTGAGGGAAACGGGCGTGCATAAGACCTGGCGCGCTGGAAGCGGAAATGACTTTCGGCAATCAGTCTAAGGCAGGAGCAAACTCCGAAGCCCAAAACTCCAAGCCCAAATATATTCGAACCGCCAAGTTCCGGATTCTGAATCGCGTTTGGACAATTCGTGAACCATCGCCAAGCCGCTCCCCCTTGGCCGGACGGCTGATGCAAATTGGAATTTGAGAATTGGAGTTCGTTTGGGCTTGGAGTTTTGGATTACGAAATTTCATCAGCTGGTTGAAACGGTGGTGGTTTGCCTGCTTGGCGCGCTCCAGTCCCGCTCCCTTCCCGCCGACAGTTCCATTGCATGTGGCTCGCACTGTCACAAATTAAATCTTCCGACGTCGGACGGCGCGTGAAGGCGATTGAAGAACTGGCGCACGTCAGTCATTTGAAAGCCATGCTCGCCCTCATTGGCGCGCTCACGGATGCCGTGCCGCGCGTCCGCATCGCCGCGGCCGTGGGCATCGCTGCGCAGCGCGACGCACGGTGCGTGCAGCCGCTGCTCGCGGCCCTCGGCGACCCGCACGCCGGCGTGCGGGAGTCCGTGATCGAGGCGCTTAAAATCATTGGCCACAAATCCGCTGTCCCCTACCTCGCGCCGTTGCTTTGCGACCATGCGCCGAACGTCCGCGCGCACGCCGCGCATGCGTTGTGCGCGCTCGGCTGGAAGGCGGAGAATGATGATCAGCAGGCATTCTTCTGCATCGCGGTCGGGCGTTACTCGAAGGCGGCGGAGTTTGGCGAGGTGGCGGTGGAGCCGTTAATCCGTCTGTTGGTTGACGAGGCCAGCTCGGTGCGCCGGGCGGTTACGGACGCGCTCGGGGAGATGGACCACCCACGCGCGCGCGCCGCCATCACCGGACGATTGGAGGACGGTGATCCCGGCGTGCGGATCGCGGCGTTGCACGCGCTGGGCCGCACGCACGACGCCGCCTTGGCCCCGCTCGTCCGGGCGCAACTCGCGCACATGGATAAGAATATCCGCGTGGCCGCGGTGGAAACCTTGGTGAAAATCAGCGCCCCGGATTTGTTGCAAACTCTCCTGCAGACGCTGGAAGACCCACATTGGAACGTGCGCTCGGTGGCGGCCTCCGCGCTCGGCGCGCTCGGCGACCGCCGTGCCATTCCACATCTCGCGCGCGCGTTGCGCGAGACAGACGGCGACGTGCGGCAGGTCGTGGCGGAGTCCATCGGGCGGCTGCGGGACGGGAGCGCCATCGAGCCGCTCATTCTCGCACAACTCGATCCCGACAGCGCGGTGCGGCAGGCCACCAGCGCGGCGTTGCAGCAGACGGACAGCGACTGGACGAAATCTCCCGGCGCGCAACGCACGCTGCCCGCGTTGAAGCGGGCGCTGAAGCACGAGGACTATGGCGTGCGCCAGACCGCGGCGGATTTGCTCAACAAAATTTTCAACATCCGCCAGTGCGAACCGACGCTGCTCGAAGACGTGGACGCCGAGTCCGTGCGCCGCCAGCGGGCGGTGGATGTGCTGGCCTCAGTGCTGTGGGATGACGATCCGCTGATCCGTTTCGCAGGCATCTGGGCGCTGCATCAAATCGGCGAGCCACGCGCTGCCGGGCCGGTCTCGACGAAGCTGAAGGACGCCGAACCGCTGGTGCGCCAGGCGGCGGAGCGAGCCTTGGCGGATTTTGGATTGAATGAACACGCGCAGCAGCGCGAGGGCGTGGTGATAAGACATTCGGAGGGCTGGGGCAGCGGTCCCGTGGCCTGAAGTCCGGTCCGGCGGCGGAACGTCATGCCCGCTTTCCCATCACCTGTTCTCGCGCCTGCAACCTTCCACCGCGCCCCGTGAAATTTGGATTTTGAATTTTGAAGTTTCGCATAAAGTGAGCGCGCCAGTGCGTACAACATGACTCCAGACCACCATCGCAAGACCGTGCTCTTCGTGGACGACGACGAGCCGTTCCTCGAACTGTTGCAGCCCTACATGGAGCGATTGAGCGAGGGCGGCTGGCAGGTGCTCACGGCCACGGACTCGGTGACCGCGCTCCACGCCCTCGACACGCAGCAGGCGGACCTCGCCGTGCTCGATGTGCGGATGCCGGTCGTGGACGGCGTGCAGCTTCTCCTCCTCATCAACCGCAAACATCCCCAGCTCAAGAAGGCGGTGCTCAGCGGCTTCCTCGACGATGAATGCCGTTCGCACGCCTTCAACGGCGGCGCGGAACTCGTGCTGGAAAAACCGCACGACGCCAAAGGCTACGCCGCGCTTTACACCGCGCTGAACGAGTTGGTGCGCCTCCCCGTCGAGCAGGGTTTCCGCGGGATGCTCCGCCGCGTGGGCATCGAGGACATCATCCAGATGGAATGCCTGAACCGCCATTCGCTCATCCTCGAACTGACCGGGCGCGGGCAGCGCGGACGCATTTACATCCGCACCGGCGCGCTCATTCACGCGGAGTGCGCCGGGGTCACCGGCGAGCCGGGCTTGCAAAAATTGCTGGCCATCACCGGCGGCGAGTTCAAGCACCTGCCCTTCGCCGCGCCGCCGCGCGAGACGCTGGAAGGCTCGTGGGAATTTATCCTCCTCGAAGCCGTGCGCCAGCGCGACGAGGCGGCAGGTGGTGAGGCCGGCGTCACGGACGCGATGCCGACGGCGGATTTGTTTCAATCTGCCGTCGCCGCGCCTGAACCGGAGCCAGTGACCGCGGCGGAAAACGTTTCTCCCCAACTGGTCCTGGCAGAAAGCGCGCCGGTGGAAGAAACCCCGCTCATCAACGAGATCGTCGTCTGCTCGGACACGGGCGAAGTCCTCTACGAGGTTGGCTCACCCAGCGCCGCCGCGCGCCGTAAGCTGTGCCTGGCCGCCTCCGAGGGCGGCGCAAAAATCCAGGCGTTGATTCCCGTCGGCCATCTGGAGCGACTTGAATTTCTCTCCGCGCCCGGCCGCGTCATCGCGCGCTTTCAGGACGGCCAGTCCCTCTTCATTCGCGCCCAGGACACGACATGAGCCGCCGCGCGATGGAATCATGGATGCAACGCGAATTCGCGCTCGACGGCGTGCTCGCGGCAGGGGGCGGCGGGGATTTGTCCACCGGTTTTTCCGCGCTCGCCAACGGTGAACTCGTCCTCGCTGGCGATGATCAGGTCTGGCGCTCGCTCGCGGCGACCCTGCGCGGCTTGCAAGCCAGCGGGGCCGTCGTCGAGGAATTGTTGTGGGGCTTCGAGCACGCGGTGCTCTGCACCGTGCTGCGGGCCGACGGCGCGTGGCTCGGCGTCTTCAGCGCGCCGAAGCTGAGTGATGATTCTGCGCTGGCCCTGCGCGCCAAGCTGGATGCGTTCAAGGAGCAGCAATTCTAAATTTCAAAATTCAAATCCCAAAGCCCAAACAAATTCCAAGAAGCCAAATTCCAACGGACGGCTTCCTCTCGCGGTGATCGGTTAGGAATTTAGGCCGTTGGAATTTGTTTGGGCTTTGAATTTTGGACTTTGGAATTTCTCCTCAAACCACCATCACGCTGTTCTCCAAAACACCAATCCCAGAAATCTCAATCCGCACCACGTCGCCTGCGTTGAGCGTGAAGTCATCGCCCGGCACCACGCCCGTGCCCGTGAGCAGCACCGCGCCGTGCGGGAAGGTCTGCGAGCGGAACAGATATTCCGCCATCTCGCCGAACGTGCGTTTGATTTGCGAAACCGAAGTCTGGCCGGAGAACACGGTCTGGCCTGCGCGCGAAATTTGCACCGCGATGGTCCACCCGCGCGCCGCCTCCTCGCTCTCGCCCACGACAATGCACGGCCCGACCGCACACGCGCGGTCGTAAATTTTCGCCTGCGGCAGATAGAGCAGATTCTCGCCCTCGATGTCGCGCGAGCTCATGTCATTGCCCACGGTGTAGCCGACGACCTGCCCGCGCGAGTTGAGCACCAGCGCCAGTTCCGGCTCCGGCACGTTCCACGTTGCGTCGCTGCGAATGCCCACGGCGTCGCCGGTGCCGACGACTTTCTCCGGCATGGACTTGAAGAACAGCTCCGGGCGCGGCGCGTCATAAACCATGTCGTAGGCCGTGGCGCTGAAATCCGATTCCTCCATCCGCGCCTTCTTGCTGCGCAGATACGTGACGCCCACCGCCCACACCTCCTGCCGCTCGACCGGCGGCAGCAACCGCACCTCGCTTAACGAAACCTCCGGCAACTTCTGCGCCGCGAGCGAACGCAAGTGCGCCACCAAGTCAACGCGCTCCAGCAGCGCCGTCAGTTGCGTCACGCCCGCCGCGCTCAGGTCGGAGATGGTCCCGCCCTCATTCAGCAGACCGACGCGGATTTGGTTTTGGTTCAGAAAGCGACAGAGTTTCATATGTGGTGAGAGGGTAATCAGAATGCGAGTTTGACTGCCAGCGTCGGCGTTATTCGGTTAAGCGAAACGAATTCCTTCAGCCAGAAGCGAGCGGCGAATGACGAGGCGGAGGGGATGGTTTAGACGCAGAACACGCAATGTGGCCCGGCCCACGGGCGTCAGGCCGATGATGAGTTCATTCTGCCACTGGAGATGTTCCTCGCGCGCGTCTCGACGGGGATGGAAGAGGCGCACGATGTCATTTGTCACCGGATCGACGCCGGCCACGTTCGGCCCCTTGAAACTGTTACAGTGGAAGCAGGCGTAGGCGAATTCTCGGCGACGGTCGGCCCGTCGTGGAATTGCGCGATGATGTGGTCGAACTGGAAGGGTGTGCTGACCAGCGCCTCGGGCAGCAGGCAATACTCGCATCGGAACCGGGCGCGCTGGCGGACGAGTTCCTGGAGCGCCGCGTCCATTTCAGGCTGCCGCGCGTTCGCCCAGCGAGAGGCGGGCCTTGGACCTCATCAAATCGAGAAACCAGCCCAGCTGCATGTAATTGTCCAGCTCGGCTTGTTGTTCCGGCGTCAGGTTCCCGCTGCGCGCGGCACCGGCCAGATCGTTCATCCGGGCGAGGTCAGCGGCCTCGAAGTGGAGTTGCAGAAAGTAGCGCGCGGCATCCGGCGTCAGGTCGGCGCGCGTCGGCTGGATGGTCCGTTCCCAGACTTCGGCAAAGCTGTGTTCAGTGGCCGTGCTCATGGGCGGACTTTACACGAGGGGATTTTTGCCCGCAACTGCCTGGCTCGAAGCACGGCGGATTGCCACGCCGCCGCTTTCTCCGGCGTGAGTTGCAGACGGCTCTGCAATTGTTTGAAGGCTACCAGACGGTGGGAGTTTTTCGCCACCACCGGAGCCGCGTCCGCCTGAGTCACAGTGCGGCGCACCGCTTCCTCTTTGGACACGCCCCACGCGCGCGACAGTTGCTCCACCAGTTCCAAGGTGGAAGCATCAAGCGAAACGCTGTTCCCGTTGCCGTTCATGCGAGAACAGTATCACTTTTCGCAACTCGCAAGCAACCGTGAGTTGGCTAGCGAAAGAAATGCGGGTGCATCCTGAGGACCTGTTGCCCAAATCACTTGCCCAAAAATAGTTTGAACAGAAGGGGATCGGTCGGGATCCGATCTTCCGTAGGATGGGCCTTC
>JAYVNY010000283.1:0-5001 GCA_043758205.1 Akkermansia sp. | reverse complement strand
GAGCCACGGAGTCCGCGTCTGGGCAAATCAAGCGCGTGCGGACGGGAGTGAGGCTGAATGCGATTCTCCCTCTCCCTTGGGAGAGGGCCGGGGTGAGGGGACGGGCGTGCATAAGACCTGGCGCGCTGGAAGCGGAAATGACTTTCGGCAATCAGTCTAGATTCTGGATCTTGTTTGGGATTTGGATTTTGGGATTTGGATTTTCCGCGCGAGCTGCCGACGAAGACAATTCTCTCGCCAGCGAACTCGGCTCCTTCCAACTCGCCGACGGCTTCGACATCAACCTCTTCGCCAGCGAAACGAACGGCGTGGTGAAGCCGATTCAGATGCGCTTCGACGCGCGCGGACGGCTCTGGGTCATCGGCAGCACGGTCTATCCGCAAATTGAGCCGGGCCAAAAGCCCGACGACAAGGTGCTCATCCTCGAAGACACGAATCACGACGGGCGCGCGGACAAGACCACGGTCTTCGCCGACGGCCTGATGATTCCCACCGGCCTCGAAGTGGTGGAGAACGGCTGCTACCTCGGCCACGGCACCGAACTGTTATTGCTGAAAGACACCAACGGCGACGGACGCGCCGACGAACGCCGCGTGGTGTTGCGCGGTTTCGGCACGGGCGACAATCATCAGAACATTAACTCGTTTCTCTGGGGGCCGGGCGGCGAACTGTTCATGTGCCAGGGGCTGCACATTCATTCGCACGTCGAGACGCCGTGGGGAATCTCGTCATTGGAACAGGCGGGCGTGTGGCGATTGCGTCCGCGCCTGCTGAAGCTCGATGGCTTCTACGGTTCCGCGAACGAGCCGCAGAATCCGTGGGGCTGGGTCTTCAACGATTGGGGCGAACCCATCGTGCTCGCGGGGAACAGTCACGCGCACATTTATCCGGTTCCGGGGATGACCTCCGCGCATCGCGACGATCCGCCCGCGCTCATTTGGAAGAACGGCAACGGCCGCAAGTGCAGCAACGGCGACATCGTCGGCACGACGCATTTCCCCGACGCCCTGCAAGGCGCGCTCATCGCGGGCGGTTACCTGAACAACGCGGTGTGGGCGTTGAAGATCAAAGAGGACGGCGCGGGCTTCGCGCTCGAGGATTTGCCGCCGCTGCTCAAGAGCACGAGCCGCAGCTTCCGTCCCGTGGATGCAAAGTTCGGCCCCGATGGCGCGCTCTACATTGCCGACTGGTTCAACCCGGTCATCGGCCACTATCAGGCGAGCTTCCGCGATCCGAACCGCGACAAGGCGCACGGGCGCATCTGGCGCATCACGGCGAAAGGCCGCGCGCTGACCACGCCGCCGCAACTTGCGGACGCCACGTTGCTGCAACTGCTCGACCAGTTGAAATCCCCCGACCGCTGGACACGCCATCAGGCCAAGCGCGTGCTGGCCGACCGTCCAGCGGCGGAGGTTACGGCGGCGTTGAAGACCTGGGCTTCGGCCACGGGACTTTCCGAGCACGCGCTGAAGGAGGCGCTCGGCGTTTATCAGAGCCACGAACTCATCGCCCCGGAGCTGGTGGCGAAACTGTCGCGGGCCAAGGAGGCGGGCGCACGCGCCTACGCCGCGAGCGTCATCGGCGCGTGGGCCGGGCGTTTGCCGAACGCGCTCGAACTCCTGCGTTTTTTGGCGACGGACGAACATCCGCGCGTGCGCCTGCAAGCAGTGGTGGCGTGCAGCTACCTGACCAATGCAGCCGCGATGGAAGTAGCCGCGAGCGCGGCAGATTTTCCCACCGATAAGTTTCTCGACTATGCGCTTCGTCAGACGGTCTTTGCACTCAAGTCGTGGTGGTTGCCCGCGCTGCGCGTTGGCCAGTTGAACACGGCAAATCACCCGGCACGCATGGCGATGCTCGTGCGCGCGGACGGCACGGCGGATGTGCGCCAGTCCTTGCGCGATCTGCTGGCCGCGCCGGCCACGGACAAGGCGGCGCGCGAAACCTACTGGCGCATCCTCGCCGACGTCGGCACCACGAACGATCTCGCCGCCATGCTGAACGTCGAAGCGGCCGCGATGCTCGCGCGGCTGCTGCCCGTCCTCGGCACCGCCACGCAGGCGCGGCAGATTCGTCCCGCCGGCGATTTGACGGCCGCGTTGCTGCCGAAGATCCACGGCCATGATGAGAAGTTGCGCGCGGAAGCACTGCGTCTCGCCGGCTTGTGGAAGCTCACGTCGCTCGCGCCCCTGGCGCAGTCGCTCGCTGCGGATGCCAAAGGCAGTGACGACCTGCGGCGCGCGGCGGCGGCAGCGCTCGGTGGCTTCGGCGATGACTCCAGCCGCGCGGCGTTGCAGCAACTGGCGCAACAGGAAAATTCTCCGCGCGTACAGTCCGCCGCCATCGTGGCCTTGAGCGCGCAGGATTTGAACGGCGCGTCCCGCCTCGCCGCCACGATGCTGGCGCGCGGCACCGACGACACTGTGACCGCTGAACTGTTCACCGCGTTCCTACAACGCCAGCGCGGGGCGGAATCGTTGGCCAGCGCGCTCGCTTTGACCGCGCCCTCCGCACACGCCGCCGAAGTCGGCTTGCGGGTGATGAACGCCAGCGGACGGCGTGAGGAAAATCTGGCGCGCGTGTTGAGCAAGCCCTCTGCCCCCATCGGGAAAATGTCCGGCCCTGAACTGGCCGCGTTCAGCAGCGAGGTGCGGACGCGCGGCGATGCCAGGCGCGGCGCGGAAGTTTATCAGCGCGCCACGCTCGGCTGCGTCGCCTGTCATGCCGTGAACGGGCAGGGCGGCAGCATCGGGCCGAATCTCAGCGCGCTCGGCAGCGCGCAGCCGGTGGAATTCATCGTGGGCGCGATTCTGGAACCGCAGCGCGAAATCAAGGAGGGCTACACGTCCATCGCCGTGACGACAAAGGGTGGAGATGAATTCCAAGGCCATCAGTTGCGCGAGACGAAGGACGAACTCGTGCTGCGCGACACGTTGCAGAATCGGGAAGTGCGGTTGCCCCGCGCGACGATTCAGGAGCGGCGCACGATTGGTTCCGTCATGCCCGCCGGCCTGGCTGATGCGCTGACGCGCGAGGAGTTCCGCGACCTGGTGCGCTTCCTGTCGGAGTTGGGCCGGACGAAGTGACGAGCGCCTTTGGTATCATTTTCTGACACGAGACAGGAATGTCTCGCAACCTGCCGGCTGGAAAGCCGGCGTTACGGCGTAACGCCGACATTCGTGTCGGCAGGTTGCGAGGCTTTCTGGCCTCGTGTTCTAATCCCCGCTTATCGCCGCGCCGCACGTTTGCTCGTTGGAACTTCAAAATTTTTCAAACTCAGCGCCAACAATAACACCGCCACAAACAGCAGCACGCCGCCGACCGGCACGAGCAGAATTCCCAGTCCCGGATCGCCGGCATAGACCCAGACGCCGCCGAGGAAAAATCCGCCGGGCATAAGTACGCCGGCCGCGAGGAGCGACGTCGAGGCGATGGTGCGTGAGCGCGCGCGCCACGCCGGGACTTGCAGCACGGTGAAGGCGAAGCCGAGTTGCACGAGGGCGAGCAGCGTCCCGTGCGCGTGCGCGAGCGTCCACATGAGGCGGCGGGTCTCGTTCATCGCGTTGAGGTAGAACTGGACTTTCATCCCATGCAACGCTTCGAGCACGAGGCCAAGCGTCAGGAACACGAGCAGCGAAAGCCAGCCGACGCGCATGTGTCGTCGCACCACGAGGGCGAGCGGGTCGTCGTTGAGTTCGGCGGTCGCGGCGGTCGGCTTGTTCATTCGAGCAGTTCCATCGGTCGTTGATCGCGGGCCTGGCGCAGCTTGTGGATTTCCTGGGGGGGCAAAATTTTCGCCTGCTCGCGGGGGGGCAAAGTTTCTGAACTCCAGCGTTGGAGGAGCGCGCTCTTGCTCAAGGTGCGTTGCGCGGCGGGCGCGAGGTAATCGAAGTCCAGCCGTCGCGCCTCGGGCAGTTGCTTGAGCGAGCGCTGCCCGATGTAGCGCACCACGGCATAGGGATCGTCGAGCGTCTCGGCGAGATACGGCAGCAGCCAGTTGGTGCCGGAGGCTTGTCGCGCCGGTGCCCAACCCATGTGCCACGCGACGAGCGCGCGTTGGCCCGCGTCGCCGCGCAAGAGCCAGACGGCGGAGGCGGGTGCAGTGGCGAGGTCGCCCGTGATCCTTGGCTCGGGCTGGCGATACCACGCATTCAACTGCTGCGCCGTCCATGTGAGCGATTGATCGAGGTGGCAGAGGTTGCAGGCGTTTGGGCGTCCGGTGTCGAGACTGCTTGGCACGGAGGGCGAGGAGATCTGGTGCGAACGAATGCCCTTCAACAATCCGTAGGTGGTGTGCGGCATGTGGCAGTTGTAGCAAAGGCTGCCGCTGGAACCGGCGGCGTGGCGCGTGTGCTGCGTGAGTTTCGTTTTGAAATCGCCGTGGCATTGATAGCACGCGGCGTTGCCTTCCATGCCGCGCGCGAGTTGATCGTTTGGATCGCTTTTGTGCATCGAATGACACGAGAGGCAGGACATCGCGCCGCGCTGGAAGCACCGCGTCTCGACGAGTCCGTTGTATTCGCGACCGGCCACGCGGACCATGCCGTCGCTCCAGAAATATCCGGCGAGGGCCTGCTTGTGCGCGACCTGCTCGGCGTCCCAGTCGTTGGTCAGTTCGCGCATCTTGTGGCCGGGGACGAGCGGGCGATTGGCTTCGATGTTGTCGCGGTGCCAGTAGTCCGTGCCGCTCGTGAGCCATTCCTTGTGATCGAGGCTGAAGCGCGCGGCGTGGCACTGGCCGCAAATCTCGGAGGATTTTTTCGAGGAGAGGCGCGCGGGATTGACGATGGTCGGGTCGCCGTTTGTCCCGCGATGCAGGGCGTAGCGGCGCTGCGGATTCGAGTTCGCGCGCACATGCGCCTCGCCGGGGCCGTGGCAGGATTCGCAGGCGATGCCAAGTTCGGCGACGCGCGTGAGCGCACCGGGTTCGAGCGCGCTCGGCTGCGGCTGCCCGGCGGTGGCGTGGCAGCCGAGGCAGTTGTTGTTCCAGACTTGCGGCAG
>JAYVNY010000282.1:0-4691 GCA_043758205.1 Akkermansia sp. | reverse complement strand
GGTTGGGCGCCCGGTTTGCCGAACAACAAATACGGCGGCGACAATTATCTCTGGAACGGCACGCTGGTCGTGGACGGCAAGGTGTATGACCACATCGGGTTCCGTTGTCGCGGCGGCGTGTGGCGTTATTCGATGGGCAAGAACGCGATGAAGTTCGCCCTCAATCGCGGCCACGATCTCGAGGTGAAGGACAACTGGGGCCGCAAGCTGAAAGCCCCGTGGCGCCGCTTGAGCTTCCGCGCCAACATCCAGCAGGGTGATTTCCTGCATCGCGGCGAGCAGGGCTTGTTCGAGTCCGTTGGTTACAAGTTCTACGATCTGACGGGCGCGAATGGCCTGCGAAATGTCCAATTGCAATTCCGTGTGATTGATGACGCGAACGAAGCGCCGTCCAGCACGCAGTATCAAGGTGACTTCTACGGCCTCTGGCTGGCGGTGGAGGAGGAGGACGGACGCTTCCTCGAAGAACGCGATTTGCCAGATGGAAATGTGTACGACATGGAGGGCGGCACCGGCACGCTCAACCATCTCGGCGCTCTCGGGCCGAGCGACAAGAGCGACTTGAACGCCCTCCTGACTTACGGCGGAGCGAGTCCGACGGAAGCCTGGTGGCGGACGAATCTCGACCTGCGCTCCTACTATTCTTACCAGGCCATCTCGCAAGGCATCCATCAGTACGACATCGCCGACGGCAAAAACTATTTCTACTACAAGAATCCGGTGACGAGACTGTGGACGGTGCTGCCGTGGGATTTGGACCTGACGTGGGCCGACAACATGTATCGCTCGGGCCAGCAAGGCGGCGATGAACCGTTCAAGAGCCGGGTGCTGGCGAACTTTGCCAACCCCGGAACCTTCCCGGCGATCAGCACCGAGTTCCGCAATCGCGTGCGCGAAATCCGCGACCTGCTCTTCAACACCGACGAAGCCTTCCGGCTCATTGATGAATATTGGTGGATGACGCGCGGCACGAACACCTCCTCCATCGTGGATGCCGACCGCGCGTTCTGGGATTACAACCCGGTGATGAACGACGCGGCCATCGTCAACCTGAGCAAGGCGGGCAACTATCATTTCTACCAGTGGCAGAACGAGCCAGGCACGAGCAACACCTTCGGAGGCGCGGCGCAGATGATGAAGAATTACATCCGCTACCGTTCGACGAACGCGACCTTCTCGCTCGACACGATGGCGGCGGACCCTTTGAAACCGAACCGCCCCACGATCACTTACACCGGCACGCCGGGCTTTCCGATCAACCGGCTGAACTTCAGTTCGTCGGCCTACAGCGGCAGCGGTGCGTTCCAGTCGTTGCGCTGGCGTGTGGGTGAAGTCACCAGCACGAACAGCCCCATCTTCAATCCGGACGAGCCGCAGAAGTACGAAGTCGAAGCCGTCTGGGAGAGCGGCCCGATTCCCGGGTTCAACGCCAATGTCACGCTGCCCGCCAACTTGCTCCGCGTTGGCAGCCGTTATCGCGCGCGGGTTTTGCACACGGACGCCACGGGCCGCAACAGCCAGTGGTCGTTGCCGCAGGAGTTCATCGTCGCGCCGTCGGACAACGCCGCAGACTTGCAGAATTTTCTCCGCATCACGGAGGTGATGTTCAATCCCGCGCCGGGCGGTTACGAGTATGTCGAACTGCAAAACACCAGCGGCAACGTCACGCTCGATCTCGCGGGCGTGAAGTTCACCCAGGGCATTGATTTCGCCTTTCCCTCCGGCGTGCTGCTCGCGCCCGGCGCGTATCTCGTCGTGGTCGGTCTCGTGGATACGAACGCCTTTCGCACCTACTACAACGTGCCGCCCAGCGTGGAAGTGCATGGCTATTTTCTCGGCTCGTTGAACAACGCGGGCGAACAAGTCGTGCTGCGGACCTCGGCGGGCGGCAGCGACATCGTGAACTTTTCTTACGCCGACGGTCGTGGCTGGCCGGTCACGGCGGATGGCGGCGGTCATTCACTCGTCTTCCTCGACAGCGCGCTCGCGGCGCAAGCTTCGGGCGCGGGAGATTATGCGGGCAGTTGGCGCGCGAGCACATTCTTGCGCGGCTCGCCCGGCACGGCGGATCCCGTTTCCGGGCCGACGGTTTTGCTGAACGAAATTGTCGCGCACACGGACTTCACGCAGGAGTTTGATTCCAACGACTGGATTGAACTGCACAACGCCACCGACTCGCCCATCACGCTCGGCTGCTGCTGGTATTTAAGCGACGACGGCTCCGCCTACACCAACCTGATGAAGTGGCTCATCCCCACGAACACCACGATCCCCGCGCGCGGCTGGGTGAGCTTCGATGAAGTGACGGGCTTCCATTTCCCGACCAACACCGGCTTCGGGTTGAGCAAGGACGGCGAGCAGGTCTTCCTCTCGTATTTGCCCGGCAACGCGCAGGACCGCGTGGTGGACGCCGTGAGTTTCAAAGGCCAGTTGAACGACTGGTCGTGGGGCCGTTACCCGGACGGCGGCCCGTTCTGGCAGGCGCTCACGCCCCGGACGCGCAACGCCGCGAACGCCGCGCCACCTGCGCGCGTGGCGATCAGCGAAATTTATTATCACCCGCCGGATTTCGTGAACGGCACAAACATCACGGACAATTCGCTGGATGAGTTCGTGGAGCTTTACAACGGCGCGGCGAGTCCGGTGACGTTGCACAACACCAACGGAACGTGGCGTGTGAACGGCGGCGTGAATTTCAGCTTCCCGACGAATCTCACCCTCGCGGCGGGCGAGTTTGCGCTGCTGGTGAATTTCAATCCGGCGACGAATGCCGCGCAGTCGAACGCCTTCCGCACGCTCTTCAACATCACCAACAGTTCGCTCCGCATCCTCGGTCCCTACTCCGGCAAGCTCGCGAACAACAGCGACCGTCTCGCGCTCGAACTGCCGCAGCATCCCGACGGCACGAACGCGCTGGTCAGTTGGGTGATCGTGGATGAAGTGCTCTACGCCGACCAGCCGCCGTGGCCGTGCGGCAGCGATGGCTCGGGCAATTCCCTCCAGCGCGTGAACCTGACCTTGAGCGGAAATGATCCAGCGCAATGGGCCGCGGAACCGCCGACCGCCGGACGCGCGCGCGCCAATCTGCCCGCCGGACTCCCGACCATCACGTCGCATCCGCAGAGTCGCATCGCGCCCACGAACGGCACCGCGTCCTTCAGCGTGAGCCTCTGCGGCACGCCGCCCTTCACGTATCAATGGCAGTTCAACAGCGGCAACCTTGGCGGCGCGACGAACGCGACGTTGAATCTCTCCGCGCTCACCGTCGCCCAAGCGGGCGACTACCGCGTCCTCGTCGCGAACGCCGCCGGTTCCGTGACCAGCCTCGTCGCCACGCTCATCGTGCAGTCGCCGCCGTTCATCATTGCGCATCCGCAGCCTGTGACGGTGGTGAGCAACCAGTCGGCGAATTTCAGCGTGTCCGCCGGCGGCACGCCGCCGCTCGCGTATCAATGGCAGTTCAATGGCGGGAACCTTCCGAACGCCACGAACACGACGCTGGTCCTCACCAACGTGACGCCGGCCCAGGCGGGAAATTATCGCGCGCAAGTTTTGAACACCGCCGGCTCCACCTTCAGCTCGAACGCGCTGCTCACGGTGCAGGTGCCCGCCTATTTCACCGTTCACCCCACGAACCAGAACGTCCTTCCCGGCACGAACGTGACGCTCGTTTCCGCCGCGCTCGGCGCAGGCCCGGTGCGCTACCAGTGGCGCTTCAACGGCACGAACATTCTGAACGCCACGAACGCGAGCTACAGTTTCACCGGCGCAAATCTCACGAGCCACCACGGCAATTTCTCCGTCGTGGTGCAGGACGACATCAGCAGCGTGACCAGTTCGAACGCCTTGATCTACGTGCTCGTGAAGCCGGGCATCGTGCAGCATCTCGTGTCGCAGACGACGTTGCAGGGCGGCACCGCCGTCTTCAGCTTGGTCGCCACCGGCGCTCCGCCGATGTGGTATCGCTGGATTCGGAATTCCTCGGCCTACCTCACCACCTCCGTGCCGGTGCTGGTCATCACCAACACCCAGGTCACCGCGACCTTCCGCGTGTCCGTGACGAACACGGCCAGTCCCGGCGGCGTGCTCAGTCCCACCCTCGGCACCGTGACCAACTTTGTCTTCGCGGACTTCGACGGCGACGGCCTCGGCGATCCATGGGAAGTGACCTACTTCGGCACCAACGCCACGAACAATGCCAGTAACGCGCTGCTCGATCCCGACGGCGATGGCATGAGCAACCGCGATGAATTTCTCTCCGGGACCAACCCGACGAACGCCGCCAGCGTGTTGAAAATTCTTCTCAGCGCGACGAACAGCGCGCCGTGGAGTTTCATCGCGCAGCCGAATCTTTCCTACAGTGTGCAGTGGCGTTCGAACCTGACCACGATGGCCTGGACCAACCTCACGAGCATCTTCGCGCTGCCGTTGCTCCGCACCGTGGACGTGAACACCGCGACCGCGCCGCCGGGCGCGGAACGTTACCTGCGTCTCGTCACGCCGCAGGCGCCGTAGCGCGGCCGCGTGGACGGGCACCACTGGCCCGTCCCGCTGGCCGGCTACATCCGAACACTGTTCTTGAAAACAAGGGCGTGGTAGGGCGCGTCGCTCCGCGCGCGCCGGGCCTGGCAGCGGAGAAGCCTCGCGGAACTTGCTGAAGCCTCACCCCGGCGCGCGCGGAGCGACGACGC
>JAYVNY010000281.1:0-22187 GCA_043758205.1 Akkermansia sp. | reverse complement strand
ATGCGGCTCAAGGTCGGCACGAACAACAACCGCCTGCTCTCATCCGGCCAGAGCCTGCAACTCGATGCGCTGCCCGGCCAGAAGCTGAACCTCCAGGATTTCACGATTACCGCCGTGTATGGCGGCGACGCGCTCACCTTCGAGCTTTACTGACATGAAGATTTTCATTCCGAGTTTCCAACGGGCGCGTGCGGTCAGCGCGCTGGAAGTGTTTCCCTCCGCCGTCCTTGTCGTCTGCGCGGCGGAGGAAGCAGCGTATCGCAAGCATAATCCTGACGCGACGCTGCACGTCATCGCTGACGAGTTGGAGGGAAACATCAGCGTGAAGCGCAACGCGATCCTCAAGCTCGGGTCGGCGGAGCCGGATCAAACCATCTTCATGATCGATGACGACCTGTGTTGCTTCTTTGATAAGGAACAAGGTCGCGAACTGACTGGTGATGAAGCTTTGGCGGCTCTCGCTGAACTCGCCGCCGCCGCGCAGAAGGAGGGCGCGGATTATTTCGGCGTCAGTCCACATCCGCGTTGCCGGTGGGACGCAGCGGAGCCAATCAATCGCCGCGACATCATTCACTACCTCTACGGCTTCCGGGTGCCGCTCGGGCTGGAATACGACGCCGCGCTGGCCGGCTTTGAAGATACGGATTTGTTCTTTCACTGCCTGGAAGCGGAGAAGCGGGTGTTTCGTTGGGACCGTTTCGCCGTGGATACGGTGCGCGGCAATCGCGGCGGACTGGATCGCGTGGTGAACAAACAGGCGAATACCGCGCAGGCGCTCGCGCTCAAGTGGGGCGGTCGCGTGGTTGAAATCACGGCAGATGGAAACCTCTGTGGGCTAAATCCCGCCGCCGTGAAGCCGCTCCGAACCGCGGCGTGATATGCCCCTCACCCTCATCAAGGAGGATGGCACCGGCAAAGTGGACGCGAACGCGTACGCCGATGTTGCGGAAGGCGATGCTTTTCACGAGGGCCATCTCTACGCGACAGACTGGACGGGAGCGAACGCGGCGACCAAAGCGGCTGCGCTGGTTTTTGCGACGCGGCTGATCGATTCGCATTATCAGTTTCGCGGCTTCAAGGCGCACGACACACAAGCTCTGCAATGGCCGCGTGAGTTTGCGCGCGATGACGATGCGTTGCGCACGCGCGGCTTTGCGGGTCTTTCGCATCGTGATGAATACTTCGCGGGCAACGCAGTGCCGAAGCTCCTGCGCGACGCGACGATTGAAACTGCGCGTGAGTTGATCAAAGCAAACCGCGCTGACGATCCCCAGGGCGAAGGTCTTTACCGAATGACGCTCACGGGTTCGCTCACTCTCACCTTCGACAAGAGGGATCGCGCTCCCGTGATTCCGCACGTCGCGCAAGCCATGCTCTCGAAGCTTGGCGACTACCTGAAACAAACCGCCGCTGCCGTGCGCCTCGTTCGCGCCTGATGTCATTCAACCTTCCATCTCTAACGCGGCGCGGTTTGGCCGCTGTGTTCCGCCTGGGCGCGCCATTGATTCGCGACGGTGTGTATTACCGCCCGCCGGCATTCAATTCGGCGACTGGCCAAATCATCGCGTTGGAAGCGATGGCAGACTGCAAGTTCGTTGGCGCGCATATCGCCTTTGCTGGCTATCTCGGCCTCGCGCCGTTTGTGCCTGGCACGGAGCGGTTGCTGATTCGCGCGTCGGAAATGGCGGCGATTTCCGCTCCCGGCAAGGGCGATTACCTCGTCGAGAACACAAGCGGACTGCGCCGCAACATCGAAGCCGCGCGGCTCGATCCCTCCGGTGAGTTCTACACGTTCCAAACCGTGCGCTCCGCTGATGAAGATTGGGGTGATTTAACCGCTTCCACACTCTCCGAAGATTTTGGCGACCTCACTGCGGCGACGGTTTTTGAGGATCGCATGTCCCTAACCTGAAAGGAAAAACCTATGCCCAAACAAGTTCGCATTCGACGTGGCACAACAACGCAGCACGCGGCGTTCGTCGGTGCCGATGGTGAAGTCACATTCGACAGCACGAAGAAAGTGCTCGTGCTGCACGACGGCGTGACGCCGGGCGGAAAACCGCTCGAAGGATTTCTCGTTCTCAATCCCGGCAATCCGCTCGTCACGCAAGTCATCACCGGCGGTCTTTCGATCACCGGTGGTGACGATGACAGCACCGCGTTCTCAGTCGTGAACCAAGCGGCGTTCAACGATGTGCTGATCAACAAATCCGCTTCAATTCGCCGATTGCACACGCATCAAGAACAACTGCCTTACGCGAGCAACATCGTGCTGAACTTCGGCAGCTTCGGCTCGAAGCGAATCACACTCACGGGCAACGTGACGTTCTCCGCGACCGGCTTCGGCTTCGGCACGTATCTGAATCTGCGCATCGTCTGCGACGCCACCGGACGCAATATGACGTGGCCGGGTTGGAAGTTCGTTGGCTCTGCGGCGCCCGCTTCGATTGCCGCGAACAAAACCGCGCTGCTGCACCTCTGGGCCTTCGGCCTCGCTGACACCGATGTCGTCGCGCAATACATCGTTGAACCGTGAACGATTTGGTTATGAGCAAACATTCTCTCTTCAATTCGTTCCTCCTCGCGGTCTGCCTGGCCGTGATGGGCTAGGTCGCACATAAAGCTGCGGACAGCGGCGAGCGCATCGCCGCGATGCAAGCCTCGCTCGATGGCGTAAAGGAAAGCGCGGGCAAAGCCGAACGCGCCAGCATGGAAACTCTTTTGCGCCTGGAACGCAAAATGGATGACACCGTTCCGCGCCGGGAGTTCGACGGGAAAAAGCTCGCCATCGAAAGCGAGCAGCGCAAAGCCGACATCCATCTCCGCGAAATCGATCTCGAAATCATCAAGTTGAAAGAAAGGATCAAATGAAAACTGTTCTCCTTTGTAGCGCGCTCGCCTTCGTCCTTGGCTGCGCTTCCACGCGCCCGCTTCGTCCTGGCACCGCCACAATCAAGAGCGCCGCGCGGTCCACGGGCGCACAGTTCGCCAGCGAATTGAAGCAGCCGGAAAATCCTGCGCAATCCGCCGCGCAGAATTTCGAACGCACAACCGAAACATCTTTGCCGCTGCCCATTGGAACAAAAGTCGAAGAGCGCACTGTCACTCGCGACGAAAAGAAACCGGATGCACCGCCCGTCGTCGTCGAGAAAACAATCGTGCTCACTGCGCCGACGATTCAAACCACCCGCACCATCGAGAAGGCCGGCACGACTATCGGCGCGGCTCAGAAGGACACCGCTCGCGAACTCGGCGCGAAGCTCGCCAGCTTGAAAGGCATCGTGTGGGTGGGAGTGGCGATGTTCGTGTTCGGCCTGGCTTCCATCTTCTACCCGCCGCTGAAGCTGCTCATTGGCAGCGTCACGACAAGCGCGACCATCACGGTCGGAGGGCTCGCGCTGATGGTGTTGCCGGCGCTCATCTTCGGGAACGAGCTTTTGATCTTGGGCGGCGTGGGCGTGGCGGTGGGCGGTTGGTTTCTCGCCCATCGCCACGGCCGCTTGCGGGGCTTCGTGGATGCCAACAGGAATGGCGTGGACGACCGGCTCGAAGCCAACGCCAAGCCGGGGAGTCTATGAACACCTGAAAGTTACTGCTTCGGCCTGTAGAAACGCCCTTTTGTATGCGCGCCAGCATCGGTGTCACTGAACACTGATTTGCCTTCGTTCACATTCATCACTCCCACGTCGATCCAGTTGAGCAAGTCATCCGATGCCTGGATGGTTATGGCTTGTTGGCTGGGAGTGGATACTTGAATTTGAAATTGCCCACTGATTCCCGCACCGCCCACAGCGGCGAAGTGGGGAGCATCAACTAAGGCTTGAACGTCTGCGAGGAATGTTGCCCAAGGAAAATACAGCCCTGGGTCAGTCTTCAAAGCGTAGCTGTTACATCCCGGCTGGATTTGCGAGTGGGCGACCAATCCTGATTCCGTGAACAGGCAACTTGGGTAGGCACTGCCGTCACCCGACGGATGGACATTGGGGATGTTGTATTTGACGACCAAATAGGCAACAAGCTTCTTAAGCGAGGCCAAGTTCTGCGCATTCCAAGTGCCTTGTTGCTCTGCGTAACCAGCCATCTCAATTCCAATGGAGCGCGCATTGTAATAAGTGGCGTGCCATGCGCGTTTGTCTAATGCAACAAGTTGGGAAATTTCGCCAGCTTCACTAATTACATAGTGAGCGCTGACACGCTTATCCACGCCGATAGGTTCCTCGTTCAGCCGAGGATCGGGATTGGTCAAGATGCTTTTCGCGCTAGCGTAGCCTCCCTGCGAAGTGTGGATCACAATGGTGTCTATTGCCTGACCGGCGGGCCGGTTTTCGAAATTGGGGCTGGAAAACCAAATGGCGCCCAAACTTGCCGGTTCGCCTTGAATAGACGGTCCTGAACTCACGGTCAGCGCCGCGGCATGCGCGTAATCGTCTGCTGTACTTGTCTGGTGCAGCGTGCTATTGGCGACGTTGTCGGCAATTACCCAGATGTAGTAGGTGCCAGCAGCCGTATTGGCGGGAATGGTGACGGTAGTATTTTGTTGGGCCGACAATCCCGCGTTGATTGCGGGGGTCGAAAAGCTACTGTTCAAGGCGGGGTCGCTGGTCGGATGGCTGCTCGGAGATTGGCCCAACCGCAAACCGGTGACACTTGCCGGGCAATTCGCGCCGCCCTGGTTTGCGATTGTCCAATTAATCGACACCTGACTTCCAGCTTGCACTGAATAACTGCTTAGAGTGACATTTTGCGGAACCAAATTGGGCTGTGCAGCCACTCCTGTCACCGTGAACCCGGACTGCCCGGAGGATTGTCCGTTGGGATTTGTCACTCTTACAGTCCAGTTGTCCGGTGCGGTTGTTGTTGTGATAGCCATTTGAAGCTGCGTGCCATTTACAAACGTTACTTGCGACGCAGGCACGGTGTAGCCCGGTTGTCCGGTCCACGTCAGTGTCAGCGCAGGTTTGTTTACGAAGTTCGCTCCATTGATTGTAATGATCTGTTGACTTGCTGATCCCGTGACGGGGTTTGGGGCTACACTGCTGATCGAAGGGGCGGCTGTTGCGGGTGCCAAGACCTGGAAACTCCTGACATTCGATTGCTGGGTGTCCGGGTTTATAGCTTTAACAGTCCAGTTGTCCGCTGACGCTCCAAGACGGATGGAAATGGTGACTTGCGCACTATTGACATAGTTCACCTGTGAGGCGGGAAGCGTGTAACCTGACTGACCTGTCCAAGTGAGCACCAGTGTGGGCTTGTTCACGAAGTTTGCCCCGTTGATCGTCAGGGTTTGATAGGCGTTGGCCGCGTCGGCAGTGATGGGATCGGGGCTCACGCTGGTGATCGAGGGGGCAGCGGTTGGGGTAATGACCGTAAAGGAGGATTGTGAAGAAGATTGTCCGTCCGGGTTTGTCACTCGAACCGTCCAGTTGTCTGGTGTCGTTGTGGTAGTGATGGCCATTTGCACCAGGGTGCTGTTCACATAGGTCACTTGTGCCGACGGGACGGTGTAGCCTGGTTGCCCTGTCCAGGTCAGTGTCAGTGTCGGCTTGTTGACAAAGTTTACTCCGTTGACGTTTATGGTTTGCTGGCTGGCTGAGCCCGCGACCGGGTTAGGACTCACACTGCTGATTGAAGGCGCAGGGCCGGTACCGCTCGGCCGGCGTGCATCAATGAAGTTTGATGGATCTGTCCAGCCAACCGGGGCCGGCGTTACGGAATATCCAACGCCTTCACTCCCCCAGTAGGGGCAGGTTGCAAGTCGGACTTCCAGATGAAGATGGGCAGTGTAGAGTCCTCCTCCGTCGCCAATTGTTGCCACTTGTTCACCGCGCGTGACGTTCCCGCTTGTTCGTACAAAGGAAGCTACATGCCCATAAAGGCTCTCGACCAAGGTCCCGTCAGGTAATCTGTGGCGAATAATCAGAACATTACCCCAGCCAGAAACAACTGCCGGGCCTGCAAAAACAATTGTGCCATTGGCAATGGCATAGACCGGCGATCCATAATCGGTGTTGCCACCTGATTCAGCGTTCCAGTCTTCGCCAAGGTGGTACTTCCCATTGCCAATGTAATACTCATTAAACGCGGTTGCAACATACCAGCCGTCTCCATCAATCGCCTCCGTGTAGCGGCCTTTGTTCCCGATCGGGTAGTCAAAACCATCCGTCGTGCTAATACCGGGCGCGAGCACTTGGAAGCCCACTGCGCTCGACTGCTGACTGTCAGGGTTGATCGCCTTTACGGTCCAGTTGTCTGCGGAGGCTCCCAGGCGGACGGACATAGTCAGCTGTGAACTGCTGACGTAGGTCACTTGTGAGGCTGGAAGTGTGTAACCGGGTTGCCCGGTCCATGTCAGCACCAACGTCGGCTTGTTTACGAAGTTTGCTCCGTTGATTGTAAGCGTTTGATAGGCATTGGCAGCGTTAGCGGTAATTGGGTTTGGAGTCACACTGGTGATCGAAGGCGGAGTTACTAGGTCTTGCACCACGAAGTCCGGATTGCCGGCAGAACTCCAGGCATTCGCCGCTCCGCGACTGTCGATGACTCGAAACTTCCAACCGTAATTGCCGGCTGCGAGTCCGCTAGCTGTCGCAGTCGTTGCCTGAGAACCGCTCGCAACGAACCCGCTGCTATGGGTCGCAACTCCTGTGAAGACTGCCGGTAATTGGCGGAGTTCCACCTCGTATTTAATCGTGTCGCCATCGGCGTCGCTGACGTTCGCTTTGAAATTGACCCCCACTCCCGTCGGGATTACGCCCCCGTTTAACGGTATGGCCGTTCCCGTGTCCGTCCGATACTGATTGGCAGAACTGTAGGTAGGCGTTTGGTTTACCCCTTGAACTACGAAGTCTGGATTGCCGGCAGAACTCCAACTCGTTGCGGCACCCCGGCTGTCGATGACCCGAAATTTCCAACCGTAATTCCCCGCCGCCAGACCGTTGGCGGTCGCCGTCGTTGCCAGCGATCCGCTGTTCACGAAACCGCTGCTGTGAGTTGCTACGCCCGTGAACGAGCCGGGCAATTGACGGAGTTCGACTTCGTATTTGATCGTGTCGCCATCGGCGTCGCTGACGTTGGCCTTAAAGTTCACCCCTACGCCTGTTGGAATCACGCCTCCGTTTAACGGGATAGCCGTCCCCGTATCTGTTCGATACTGATTGGCAGAGCTGTAGGTGGGCGTTTGGTTTACTGCTTGAACTACGAAGTCGGGGTTGCCGGCAGAACTCCAACTCGTGGCCGCGCCTCGGCTGTCAATTACACGGAACTTCCAACCGTAGTTACCCGCTGCGAGGCCGCTGGCTGTGGCTGTTGTTGCCAGCGATCCGCTGCTGACAAACCCGCTGCTGTGGGTCGCTACGCCGGTGAACGTCCCGGGCAATTGACGGAGTTCCACTTCATATTTGATCGTGTCGCCATCGGCATCGCTGACATTCGCTTTGAAATTGACCCCCACTCCCGTCGGGATCACGCCGCCGTTTAATGGGATAGCCGTTCCCGTGTCCGTCCGATACTGATTGGCCGAACTATAGGTCGGCGTTTGATTCGCGATAGGTGTCAGCCCTATATCCGCTACCCAACCATCAACACCCGAATCAAAGTTGATGTTGAACCATGTATAAGATGTGCCGCTGAGAACTGCCACGGTCGGTCCACCAATGATGGTTCCCTGGCTGCCTGACGTTTGCGTTCCGGACGCGGGAGTTCCTGCGGGCGAGGGTCGTACGTTTACTGTTCCGTTTGCTTGAACTCTGTCGCCAACGCTGAAGGCGAAGGCAGCAAGTTGTCCGCCGCAGAAGGCGAGGCAACAGATGAGGAGACTAAAATACCGGGTAGTGCATTTGATTCGCATAATAGTGGGCTTCGACCGCAGTTTTCTGTGAGGAAACTTTTGGGGATTCAAACACGCGTGTTTGCGATGTCGAGGGGGAACTTGAATGTTTTTTTTGCGCGGTGACTCGGGTTGGCTGCCCTCAGATACTGAGCAGTGTTGGGATGCTGCTGCCCGCCAACTCTTCCGCGGTCCCCTCTACCTCGGGCATTGGAAACGCCGGGCTGCCGGGGGACCAGAGTTCGAGGCTGTCACTGTGCTCGTCGAAGTAATCCGGCCGGGTCGTGATGCGGATGGGCTTCGCCATGCCGGGCGCCTGGTAGGCGTATTCGCCGTTTTGCAGCTTCTTCACCACCAAGCCGTTGGGCATCGCCTCGGCTCGCTGGAGCACCAAGTCTAGGTCTGGCAGCGTGAGCTTCGGGGCCGGACGCGGCGGTTCCTGCAAGTCGCCATCGAGCATGGCGTCGAGGTCAAATCCTTCCTGCTTCGCTGCCTCCGCCTGTTGCTCCAATTCGCCGGCCAGTGCCGAGCGCGCGTCGGCGTCGCGACTATGGCCGGCCAGCACCCGGCTGCTGATGACGCCAGACAATTTGCCGAGAATCGGTTGGAGGCGGCCCACGACGCTCTCGAAGAGATTGATGCGGCGACGCAGCGCCATGTAAACGTCCGCTTCAACCGTGCCCTCGTAATGCAGATTGACGATCCGAATCTTGGCGTGCTTCTGGCCGAGACGGTCAATGCGGCCGATGCGCTGCTCCACGCGCATCGGATTCCACGGCATGTCATAATTGATCAGTGATCCGCAAAACTGGAAGTTGAGTCCTTCGGCGGCGGCATCGGTGCAAAGCAGTACGTCGGCCTGACCGGTCCGGAAACGGCGCTTCGCTTCTTCGCGTGAAATGGTTCGCCAGCGGCCATCGTTGTCGCGGACTTCGCCGCCGCGTCCCGAGAAACACATCACGCGCTCTTTGGTTTTCTTGATGAGTTCTTCGCGCAAAAAATCCATCGTGTCCGTGTATTGCGTGAACACCATTGTCTGCGCATAGCCGTCGGCCCGGAGCTTTTCCAACTCCTGACGCAATCGTTCGACCTTTGTGTCCGGCGGCAGTTTTTGAATTTTGGCGAGCAGGCTGGCGATGTCGTCCTTTTCCTCCTGCGCGAGCGCGGCCTGTTCCAATGCCGCGACTTCATCGGGCGCGAGCACGTCGCCTTCCGCGTCCGGCATTTCTGCATCCGCTTCGTCGGCCGTGTCACGCGGGCTGGGTGCCTTTCCGGTTTGCATCGCACCAAGACGATCTTCCAAGGTTTGCCGGAGCGCGTAGAAACTGCTCGCCAGCCGCCGCCGGTAAATGGTCATCACGAATCCAACGGCGTTCTTTTCCTTGGCGGATGCCTGGTTGTAGGTCGTGCTGATGTAGTCATCCACCGCGTCATAGATGCGTTCCTCGTCGTCGGACATGGTTACGAACCGATCTTCAACTTCGCGGTCAGCGATCGGCGTCTCCATCTTGCCCGCCTTGTGATAACGCCGCAGCAAATCGCGCGTGTGGCGGGAAATGAGCCGGCCGATGGGCGACTGTGCCCGCATGAAGCGCAACGCCACGCCCCGCGTGGCGGCGTCCATCTGCCGCCGCGGAATGGCCGCAGCATCGCGCAGTGCGGACAGAATCCGTTTGGCCTGCAGGCCGCTCGTGGCTCCGGCCCGCCGGGCGTCCTGCTCCGTGACGTGCCCGAAATGCTTTTCCGTGGCGCGGAACATGCCGGCGAGAAATTCCATGTCCTCGTGCGAGGGCGACGGATGTTCCACAGCCGTGCAGAATTTGAGGAAAGCATCCTCGGTCCACTCCGGCGGCAAACCGAGAACGGAAAGGAGATCCCAAACTTCAACCGGATGCACCTGCATTGGCGTCGCGGTCAGGAACAGCAGCGCCTTGGTGCGGACCTTGATCCGTTGCAACAAGTCGAGCAAGCGGTTCGGGCGGCGCTCCCCGGCCAGTCCGGGTGACTTGCGGCGGGCGTGGTGCGCTTCGTCGATCACGATGACATCCCACGGCTCGGCTTGCTCGGCGAGTTCGGCGACGCGGTCCCGGCGGCGCATGAGATGGCTGGAGGCGATGAGGAACGGCTGCTTGTGCCAGTCGGCGCGGGCGATAGGCTGGACCAGCGGCGCATTGTTGCTTGGCGGCTTCAGCCACAGAAGTTGATCGCCGTCGTAGATCGGCCAGTTCAAGTTGAACTTTTCCCTCAACTCCAACTGCCACTGCCGGCACACACTGGCCGGGGCGAGGATGAGCACCCGTTTGGCCTTGTCCGCCATCCATGCCTGGCGGATGAGCATTCCCGCCTGAATCGTTTTGCCCAGGCCAACCTCGTCGGCGATGAGCAGCCGGGGCGGCCAATTCCAGTACAGCCGTTGGAAGGCGCGGATTTGATGCGGCCACGGCTCGACATTCGACGTGGCTTCGCCAACCAGCTCGCCGCCGTTCGGCATCTTCGGCGCTTCCTTGATGAAGGCCCACACGAGACGACGGAGATCAATCAGCGGTTCTGGCTCCGGCTCTGGTGCGGGCGGCGGCAAAAGTTCCGGCGGCAAGGGCGCAACAATCACCACTTCCTGTTTTTTCAGCCGGGCGGGAAGATCGTTCTGCGGCAGGAAGCGAAGCAAGTCGTCACGCATCGCGTCCGGCACGCTCATGGTGATGACGTGCTTGGACTCACCCGCCCAAAGTTTGGCAAAATTGTTTTCCTCAGCGGCGACGCGCGGATCGTCGCCCAGCCAGGAGCGGAAGATGTTCAGGCTTTCCCAATTCTGCGTCCATCCCGCCTCCGTCTCGTTCAGGCTGCCGTTGAAAGCGAGCCGGTCGCCCGTCTTGTCCTCGATGATGCCCGCCTTCTCGTGAAAGATGCCTTGCGCGGGAATGGGGCGGCGCTGCTCGTCGCATGGGACCGCCACTTGCACTTCAAGAATCTGGTTGGCGACCATCCATGCCAACAACTCCACCGCCTCGACTTCGCGCTGGTTGCCGGGCTTGAGCGGATTGGCGAGCAGATGCGCCGTCACCTGATCGCGGCAGGCCGCGCCTTTGGCGATGGCATCAATCTCCGGCTGATCGAGCGTGCATCCGACGAGCAGTCGCATTCGTCCACCACTTCGCACCAATCCTTCCAGGCCGCGCGCGGCCAGCGTCAGCGCCCGCGCCCGGAAGTAACCCGTGAGCCGGTCGTAGCGCACGGCGCATTCCAGCGCGGGGACATAGAAAAGCGTGATCAGGTCGCCGTCGTCCGGCGTGTATTTCAGTCGCCATTCCCTGTCGCAAAGCAGGCTCATTTGGTGCGGCTCCGTGCTGGACGGGGTGGCGGACTCAGCGGGTGCAAGGACACCAGTTCGTAATTCGTTTTCTTGGCTCCCGTGCGCATCGTCACAACGATCATTTTCATCTTCGCGAGGACGTGCTGCATGGTGAACTTCTGGTTCATCTCAATCGCCGCCTCTTCGCCCACTCCTTCCGCCAAGGCTCCGCGAATCACTTCTGCGTCCTCGGGCTGAAACTCGAACTCCCACGACAATTGCAGCACCCCGCTGAAGATGCCGCGCAGGTCCACCGGTTCCTCTTTTTCCTCTGCCGAGGAAATGCGGATGTAGGCGTCCGCGATTTGTTTTTTCGTGAGACGCGTTTCGCGAACGCCAGTGATCATCGTGCAGGTGCCCTTGCCCGCATGAAGCGTCTCGATAAATCGTTTCAACGGCCGGAACACGCGCGCGTTGAAGCGCGTCAGGGTGGTCTCGAATGCCTGGTCACTGGCGGCCGTGGCTTCCACGAGTTCGCTGATTTCTTCCATCGCCAACGCCACATTGCCCGCCGCATAGAAATCTTCGACGTGCGTCTGAGAAAGCTGCAGCCCGAATGAGCCGCGCGGCAGGGCCGTGAGATAGAGTTTGGTTTCCTCCTCGCCGCGTCGCCGTCCGGATCGCCGCAATGCGCCGTAATGCTTCGCCGAGTAGTGGTTCGTCACCATGTTCTGGTAGCTGTCCAGAATGTGGGCCGTAAAAACGACTTCCAAGCCCTCTGCGCCCTCGGCGGTGCCGCCGGAGAAAAATAACTCGGCCTGCGGGGCCAGCGTCGGGTGTTTCTCGCTGTTCTCGAGAAGCTGCTCCAGTTCTTTGATCCGGCGCTGGATCGGCGGCGTGGCCAGCGGATCGTCGGGCGTGGCTTTCAGCAGGGCCGTCAGTCCGGCCAGTTGATCCCGCCACATCTCGATTTGTCGGCGTGGTGTCATGCTTCCTCCATCGCGTTGAGATGATGCTTCGCCGCCGTATCTTCCGACCAGGTGTCCAGTTCGATCCGAAGCAACCCTTTCCAAAGGCGGGTTTCCATCTGATGTGAAAGTTCGCCGTAGTGAAACCGCGTGTGTTCGATCAGTTTGGGCGCGGCCCATCCCAGTGACACCCAGTTGTGATCGATGAACAGGTGCGCTCTCAACCGTTCGTCGGTCAGGCCGGCAGTTTCAATGCCCTCGCTGGTGATGTTGTTCGGATAGCGGCAGAAGGTGACGACGTGGATGCGCTCCGGGTTGCCGCGTCCATTGTTCTCTTCGACGAACGGACCATCAATCCATTGAAACCCCTCGTTGATTCCGAAACGCCGCAACCGCTCCCGGAACTGAAGAAAGCCGTGTAGAATCTTCCGGCGTGGTTTGGTGCCTCCGAATGTTTCGCAAAGTTCCAGCGACGTGGCCTGATAAGGCGACGTGGGGCTGCTCGTCACCGGATTCCCGTTCAAGGCCGGCAGCACTCCATTATTGAGCTTGGGGATTGGCATGGATCGTCACTCGTTCGACGACAGGGCGGGCGCGGCGTCGCCCGGCGAGGGGGGCAAAACAAGTTTGAGCTGCTCGGGCGATTCGATCTGATCGGCAAAGGCCAAACGGCGGAGCTTTTCCAACGATTCAAAATCACTGCCGGCTCCCGTGGCGTCGTCGGGCAGATCAATGCCGCTGAAGGCGGTGCCGACGGGCAGGACTTCCAGGATCGCCTGCATGGCGGAACGAAAATTCGCGTCGCCGATGATGCCGGCGCGCTCCAGAAGTTCGCGCGCTGCTTCCAGGGTCTTGGTGCGGCCCTGATAGGCGGCGTGGTGGAGCGCGTCAATCATGCCGCTCGAACCGTCCGCTGAACCCAGCGCGCTTTTGTTCGCGCGCTGGACGCTGTCCCACATCGTTAGGTCCGAGCCTTTCTTTTCGGCCAGGCTGCCCACGATGTCTTTGTCCAGGTCCACGCCCACGGCACGGGCGAGACGCAAGGCTTCGTCGTAGGGGAAGACGGGCGCTTGGAAGGCATCCCATGCGAGAACGAACCAGGATGTGCGCGGATCGAGTTCGGTGCGGGCGCGCTTGTGGGTGAGTTGTTCCAAGCGCCAGCTTTTCACTTCGCGGCGCGCGGCGTTCAGCGCGTCCTCGGGCGACACGGCGTAGGGGTCCCATTCTTCGGGGAACAAATCTTTCTGCGCGCGCTTGCGCGAGGGCGGGAGCGGCTTGGGCGTGCCGCGCTTGAGCGGCCAGTGTTTGGAAAATTCCTCCAGCGCCGGGCCGAAGCACGCGAGGTAAAGGTCCACGCCGCGAATGCCGGCGGCTTGAAATTCTGCGACCCGTTTGCGGACGGCCCCCGCGACGAGCGGTTCCACGTCTTCCCAATACTGCGTCTCGGCCTCGCTCGGCCGGACGGCGCGCGGACGGCAGGCGAGGAAAATGGTGCTGTTGGCCGCCGCCTTGTCTTTGATGTGCAAGCTGCCTTCCGCCTCCGTGTTGATGGGCCAACTGGCGGTGATGGTGAAGCCGGCGTGCATCAAACCTTTCGTCAACGCATCCCATGCGCCCGTGGCTTTGTGCGTGAACATCAGTGTCATGATCCCGTCCGGCTTCAACACCCGGCGGCACTCGGCGAAGATTGCCGCCATGCGCTCCTGGTAATCGCGTGAAGCCCGCGCCTTCGCGCCTTTTCCACCACCGAACTTTGCGGGACTGGCTACGGCCTCATTTTCCTTGTCTGTGAGCGGACGGCGAAACAACTCCGGGAACACCTGCCCGGCGGTGCGCTTGAGCCAGACGTAAAAAAAATCTGACAACTCCGCATACATCACGTTGTCGTAATAAGGCGGGTCCATTACCACGCAGTCCACAGTCCCATCGGCAAGGTGATCCAGCGAGTCGCCGGACTTGCAACTCAATCCAATCGGCGGTGGTTTCCAGGTGCTTGCGAATAAACTAACGGTCTTTCCTGTTTCCTCGCGATTGTCGTGCGGTCGAATCAATTCCACTAACTCTTGGATGCACTTAGCAGTCTTCTCAATACACCAGTCGTAGCCAACTCCTTCAACGAGCGGCGACATTTCTGAGAACGACCAGCAGAACGAGAAATCATGTCGGTCGAAAATCGAGCGGACGCGAGAGAGGACTACATCCCACCGGCAAAAACGATTCCCATAGTTCAGCATCGAATCAAGTGCGAGCGCGAGATAAACTCTCGCCGCTTTCTCCACCTCGCCTTGCGACTCGGATGCGCTAGATTCCGAAATGATTTGCCGGAAGATTTCTACGCTAGTTCCGTGGCAAATGAGTTGACGTGGAGAGAACGCATCACGCCAAAGGTTCGTGCCGTAAAGGCTTGGATCGTTTACTCGTGAACCGCGGCCGTTTGACCAAATCCCCTCGTTGGGAATTACGTCCAGCGCCTCCCATTCAGGCATTTTATCGGCTAGGAGAGAAGCGATGGAGGACAGATTGTCATCTTCTGGGCGAGGGGCGCGGTAAGCGCGTTCCCACGCCTCGCGAATCCGCCCGCTCTTGGTCTTTTTCTCCACGCGGCGCTTAAACACGATGGCATAAAGCTGTTCACCCAGTTCGCCTGCTTGGGCTTGCCGTTTCACTTCGTCGCCGTCAATCACACGACCACAGTTTTGGAACGGGCACGTAGCATCTCCGCCGGCTATTGTGCCGACTGAATGCTCAGATGGTTTGTAAACAATCTGGAAATCACAGCGGCGCTTGGCTGAACTGTTCTCGGAACTGGGATGCAAGCGCACACCTGCTCCGTCTGGATCCAAACGCCAGTTCGGTGAGAGTGGCACGGTGCCTTCGCAGTAGGGACAGCGGATGGTGCGCGCCCAGAGGTAATTTGTGGCGATGGCCCGGGGTTCAGGCTCTGGCGGGAAAAGGGGTTTTAGGCGTTTCTCGCGCAAGGTGACGAAGCGTTCGGCTAGTGCGGTAAACTTGCTGTGGACCTCCATTCCAAATTTGGCTGGCCATTCGACGGTTGCTTTCTCAATCAACGACGCGACTGGGTTGAGATCATTGCCGAGGGTGGCAAAGCCTAACCGCATAGCTTCAAGCGGAATGCTGCCCCCGCCTGCTGTTGGGTCTAAGACTGAAACATTGGCGGGGTTAGCCAGCCTAGTGGTCGCTCGTAACCAATCGAGGTCATCAGAGGTCGGCACATGTTTGAATGCTCGATCATTATCATAAGCCTTTCCTTCAAAGCGGACTCCAGATCGCTTAGCCTGCTGGATTCGTTTTCGGCTTGCGATGGGGTCGCCGTGGATGCCGAGAATGTGCATGAACTTAGCGTGGTCAGCATCTGCCGGGAGCAACGAAGCGAGAATGGCCGCGCGTGAGGCCACGAGCGGACGCCGCGCCCACCAAACGTGCAACCGATTGGGCGCGGGAAACGGCGTCATCGGCGTGCGCTCGCGCAAGCTCTCAATGCCAATCTCCGCAATCGGCAACCAGCGTTCAATCAGTCGGGTGTCGTCCATGTAATCCAGGGGAGTTCAGGCAGCCGCCTGCTCCGGCAGGGTGAGGCCGATGGACTGCGCGAGCCGCCGGGCCAGCCGGCGGAAGTCCTTGCCGCACTCGGCCACCGCCGCCACGTGCGCGCCGATGGCGCCATCCGCCGGCTTGAGGTGAAAGATGGGTTTGCCCGCTTCCATGGCCATGGGCATGAGGCTGCGGTAATGCTTGAGCTGGGCGAGGCAATGCGGGTCGTCGTCCAGCGTAAGACCCGGAAGAGCCGCGGGCAGCTTCATGGCCGCGCGATATTCCGCGGGGATGCGTTCCGCCCAGCGCAGGTAGGCTTTGACGGGACGGCTCTGGCGGGTGGCGTGCTGGAGGACGATGTAGCCCGCCGGCTCCATCTGGCCCGCCGGCAGCCCGGAGAGTGATGACGGCGCTTCCTCGACGCGCTTCTGCCAGCCCTTCCGCCACTTTTGCAGCGTGGGTCCGAGGTTGCGCAACCCCTGCAAGGAATAGAGGTCGGGCACGAGCGGCACGGCCACATGGTCGGCGGCGATGAGGGCGCAACGGTTGAGCGCGCCGAGATTCGGGCCAACATCGAGCAGCACGAGATCGGCCTGAAATTTCTCGGCGGCAAGCTGGACGACACGATGTAAAGCGGTGGTGATGCGAAACGCCTTGGCATTGTCATCCAGACACTTGGACCACTGGGAGCTGAGTTCATCCTCCACCCGCGCCAGCGCCAGATCGCCGGGCACTAGGGCGAGCCGCCGGGTGATGACTTCCAAGTGCGGTGCCTGCACCTCGCCGGTGCCTTCTTCGAGCAAGGGTGCGACGGCGGTGACAACGGTCTGGCCAGCCGCCGGGCCTTCCCAGAGTTCATCCAGGCGATCCTCGGAAAGAAAACTGGAGGTCAGGTTTGACTGCGGGTCGAAATCGACCGCGACGACGCGGATGCCCAGCTCGGAATACATCCAGGCGAGGTGATAGAGCAGCGTGGTCTTGCCGACGCCGCCCTTGTTGTTGAAGAAAGCAATGGTCTTCATGGCCGGGCAGGAATGGTCACGCCGAAGTAGGTATCGCCGAACTCGAATTTCGCCTCGGGGCTGCCGTTTTTTGCGAGTGCGGCCTGGGCACGGAGGACGCCGCGACCGAACCGGTTCACAAAGCCGAGCACTTTCAGCGCCTCGGCCACCGCCGGATTGCGATAGCTGGTCTGGGCGGGAAAATTCGCCGGAGTGGCCTCGCCGTAGAGCGGGCCGGGGCTTTGAATCTCCAGGCGGTCGGCATACTGATAGAAGCGAATCGGGGAGGCGGCCTGATAGGAGCGGTGCATGATGGAATTCATGAGCAGCTCGCGGAGGGCGAGCTTCGGATAATCGAACACCATCTCCTCCCGGAGCGCCGAGACGGCGACGGGGCGGCCATCGGGAAGCTGCTCGATAAATGCATCAAGCGAGCGCAGCATGGAGAGCAGGTCGCCGCTGAAGCGTTTTTCCAACAGGGCTTCGTCGGTGAGGGTGGTGCCGGCGAACTTCACATACTGCACGTAGGCGTGCGGAAGCCACTGGAGGGGGTCCTTGGCAAAGAGCAGGATGGCGGCGTGCGTCGGGCAGTTCTTTTCCAGATCGAAGAGGCGAAGCGAAGCCATCTGGTGTTCGAGCGAGCGATGGTTTTCCTCGATCACCTCGGCGGCGATGGCTTCCGCCCGGTAGGTGTTCAGGAAGAGGTCGGTGGCCAGGTCGGCGAGGGTGCTGCCCAGGCAGGGCTGGGTGTCAAAGGGCTTGGCTGCGGCGATGCGGCGCTCGATGAGAATCTGCTCCTGGGCTTCGTTGGCGATTCCTTTCCTGGGGCCAACGCGAATGCAGATGCGCCCTTTGTAGCGGACCGGGGGAAGGTGATGGGGCTGGACCTCGACGATGGCAATCTCGCCCGCGCCCGAGGAGAGCGCGTGCTTGTAGGCGACCAACGCCGGGGGTGGGAGGATGGCCCCGTCGCTGGCGTAGGAAACGAGTTGCTGAAGGAGGTTGTCCGTCACGGTCAAGCCGCAGGGCCGGCCGGTTTTGTCGTCCACGCCGATGAGCAGGTAGCCCGGCAGCCCGCTGGCGGGCATGTCGTTCGCGAACGAGCAGATGGCTTCGCGGAACTTGTCGGTGTCCGTGGTGGAAATCGTGCGCTCGACCCGGAACGATTCGAGGTCGGCGATGAGCGCGAGCAGTTGAGATTCAGTGAGCATCAGCGATGAGGCGTGATGGGTTGGCGTGGTCTCGGGATCGTGAGCAGGATGCGGAGCGCCGACAGGACACGACGCGGATTCTTGCGGTGCATGGCCATGCCGAGCCAGTAGGCGGCTTCTTCCTTGCCCATGAGTTCAATCCCTTCCACGACGTTGCGGAGATTGTCGCGGCTGCGCATTGGCGCGAGGGCGCGAAAGAGCAAGGCGACGGTGAGCGCGAGTTCTTCCGGCAGCGGCCACGCACGCGGCAGGCGCAAGGCCGGTTGCTCGAAGGGCACGCCGGCCTGTTTGAGCCGTCGCGTGACGCGGTGTTCGACCAGTTCCAGGTTGCGTCCGCGCAACCCGGCCACGCGCACCGGCGCGGTGAGCGCGGGCGTGGCGGGAGACGGCAGTTGCCACACTTCCAATTCCGTGTCTGCCGCTCCGTGGTAGTGGGCGCGCAGTTCGTAGCGCGGCAAGGCCATGCTGGGGTCAGCCGGCGCGCGGCGCGCAGCCGGTCGCAAGCGTCCATTGCCCGTTACAGAGTCGTCGCGAATCATGCGTCTTTTATTGTGCTTGGTTTTCACGGAACGGCCTCGGCTGTGGCGGACACGTAGGCTGCGCCGCTGGCAAACTTGGCGAGCCGTTCGCCGAGTTTTTCCGCCGCGTCGCCGGCCAGCGCCAGTCCAGGATTGAAGGTGAGAATGAACGTGGCTTCGGCCGCTCGTTCGCGCGCCGCGTTGAGTTGCGGCACCAGAAAATCTTTCACGGGCAGGGCGTCGCCGGGCGCTCCCGTGAACTCAAGCTGCATTTCGCCACCTTCCTGGGTGACATAACCGCCGGAGAGTTTCACCTGCTTGGTGCATCCCTTCTCGGCATTCACGCTGCTCAACATGCGGAACGCATCCACGGCGTCGAACAGGCGCACGGAAAGAACGGTGACGCTGGCGAACTTCGCCTTGCGCGCCTTTTCCCAAAGCTCGGTGAGCGCGGCCTTCAACACGCCCTCGGCGGTGATCGCACCGGGCGGTGTCGGTGGTGGCGCGGTCGGAGCGGGCGCACCGCCTTCGTGTTGAGTTAAACCGCCGCCGGTGCCGGGGGGATAAACGGTCGTGCCGCCGGTGTCTCCGCCCGTGGGCGGCGTGGTCATAGGGCTGGGTCGGGGCCAGATGTTTTTCTCCTTCGCAAACTGCATCGTGAAGACAAACGATTGTTCGTCGATGACGATGCTCGCCATAGGATCGCCAGGCCCACAAAGAAGATCGTTACGGCGATACACGTAATCGCCCTGTTGGATGCCTACAGTTATGGCGCGGATGAGAACGGAATCGTGCGAGTGAATGGACAGCGCGGGGTCTTTGCGAAACTCGTCGCGCAACGCGGCGGTGGAAATCTGGCCCTTCTTCAGCGGCGTGCGGTCGCGGATGTAGCCGGGCGATTCCGGCGGGTCTTCAGAGAGGCGAAGTTTCTGGTTCGCGCTTTCGCGGAGCGTCCGCACGATCTGTTGCTGCCCGCTGCCGGGCCGTTCGGATGCGCTGTGGATGTCCACCGCGGCATGAGCGAGATCAACCGGGCTGCCGGTCAACCGCTGGCGCGACGGATAGAAGACGTGGCGGTAGCACTGCTGAATCGCGGTCGCCACTTCCATCTCGGATTTCTGCTCCAGCTCGCGAACCTTGCGCTGCTGATGATCCGCCAGTTCGGCGAGGCGGTCGGGTTTGGCGAGTTCAAGAAGGGCAAGCCGGCGCACGACCTTCTTCCGCATTTCCTCGATGCGCGATTCATCGGCCACGACGAAGACCAGATGGTTGCGCAGGCCGCGCAAGCTGGTTCCATCGCTCCCTTTGCGCTCGAAAATGCGGGTGATGAGTTCGGGCACGGCATCGACCGTCGCACCGACGGCCGTGCCGTCGTAGGACATGACCGCGAGACGCGGGCGGCCATTGCCCAGGTCGTCATCCACTTCGCCCGGCGCGGCCGGGAACGAGACGGTTTCAAACACTGATCCGCTGGTGCCGCCGAAAATGGTTTTGATCCGGTCGTTCAGTTCGGCGCGGGCCTCGGCGGTGTCCACGTTCGTTTCCTCGCGGCGAATGACTTGCGTGAGGTTCGCCTCGGCGAGAAACCGGAGCGGCACGCCGGGCCGGTCGTCGAGGTAAGAGGATTCGCCCTGGAAGCGTTTCCACGCCGCGTCGATGAAGCTGACATCGAGCGTCGGCCCGAGCACGGAGAAGCGCAAGCGTTCGGCGGAAAGCCCCTTCAACTGATCGTTGAAGGCGAGGCTGTGGATGAAAACGGTGCGCGTGGTGTAGGTCGTGTAGGGCGCGAGTCCGCCGTAATTCAATTCGTCGAGTTCGACGGCCAGCGGCTTTTTTGTGCCGCCGGCAATGTCGTGGTTCACCGCCGGAATGAACTCGTGCCGCTTGAGTCTGGTGAAGATTTCCTGACGGATGGGTTCAAAGCCGAGATCAACGTGGTGCAGATGAATCGCGGTCGCGCCACCGGGCTTGGTTTGCCAAAGCTGCGCAATTGTCCGCCCCAGAAGTCGCAACATGCCGCGCACCCGTTGGAAGTCCTGAAGGGTCGCCGTCTTCTTCGTGAGCGTCTCCATCAATTCAGGGTGCAGCGGGTAACTGCTGCGGAACTCCTCGATGGTTTCCGGCCGGTTGGCGTCCGGCGGCAGGATGCTTTTGTTCGCGAGCCAGAGCGCCCGGTAGGCTTCGACGACGGGCGCGCCCTTGGCCGTGTCGATCTTGGCGAACAGCCGGCGGAGCAAAACCTGAACGGTCTCGTGGTCCTCGGTGGGGTTGAGCAGCGTTGCCTTGCGCGCCGAGATGCTTTCCGCCTCGGCCATCTTGTCCGCGATGAATTGATTCTCGGCGCTGTAGGCGTCGCCTGATTTGCCTTCCTTGCCGATGGCGAGCGTATAGACGAGCGCGACACGCGGATTGCTTTCCACCGCCTTGAACAGCGAAGTGAGAAAGGCGCTGAGTTGTTCACCCGCCGCGGTGCCCTTGAGATTCCGTGCCTTGCGGAGATAAACGGAAAGTTCGTCGAGCAAGATTAGGCACGGCTCGCCGCCAAACAATTCGGCCAGCGTCTCCGCGCCCGGCGCGGTGTGCGTCTCGTCGCTCTTGCGGATGCGCTCATATCCGGTTTTGCCCGCGAGTGAGCACGCCAGTTCGCCCCAGGGCGTGTAAGCGAGAATGTCGTCTTCCATCCTGCGGCCGTTGGCCGGGTCCGCATTCTCTCCGTCGAAGGCCGCGATCCGAATCTTGCCGGTTGGAACCAACTTCGGGTCCACGAACTCGCTGACGTTCGCCACGCCGCTCATGCCGCCCGCCGCGTGAACCAGGGCGATCAAGCCGTGGGTTTTTCCGCCGCCGTAACTGGTATCGAGCCGGAAGATGGCGGCTGCCGCCGTGGGATCGTTCGTGAGGCGGCCGAGAACCTGGAGCAGAAGATTTCTGATGCCCTGCGTGGGATACGTGTTTGCGAAGAAGAGCTTGGGCTTCTGGTAGTCGTCCGAAGCGATGCCGCGAATGACCTTGGCGAGATCGGCGGCGAAGTCGGCTTCCGCCATCGTGCCGGTCAGCACGTCCTCGCGTGGCACGCATGTTTCAAAAACAGTTGGCAGACTCATAGATTGTTCAGAGACCGTTTTGCGGAAAGGGCGGAGTGTGTGGAAGCGACCCGGTTAGGGAAAGCGTTTAGTTATTCTGGTGCCGGCATCGACCTTCGCCCAAATCGAATCGTCATCAGAGTTGGACTGGACGCACGGCACGTTGACAAACCAAACGAGCAACGTCGTCGCGAGGATGGAAATGACACCTGATGCAACCAGGCGCGAGCGTAATGAAACGCACGCGAGGTCAGCAACCAATGCGATCCGCGATGCCCTCGCCAGCGACCAAATGAACTACCAAAACCAACAAAACTATCGGCTCGACTGTGATGCGTTTGTTATGCAAAATCACCCATCGCTCAGGACTGAAACGCATAAACATATTGATTCTATTGAGTGAAATTGATTTGGAGCGGGTGAAGGGAATCGAACCCTCGTCTCAGGCTTGGGAAGCCCACATTCTACCATTGAACCACACCCGCGTCCGAACGCCCACATCTCTAGCAGCGCCGGGAAATGACGGCAAGTTTGTTCGTGGACCCCGTCACCCCTTCAGCACGGCCTGGCACGCCACGCGCAGGCGTTTCAGACTCGCGACGGTCTTCGCCTCAATGTAGCAGCGGATAAGCGGCTCGGTACCGCTGGCGCGGAAGGCCACCCACTCGCCGCCGGGGAGCAGAAACTTGTAGCCGTCGGTGGTGATGAATTTCTCGACCGGGAAACTGCCGACGCGGTCG
>JAYVNY010000280.1:0-13927 GCA_043758205.1 Akkermansia sp. | reverse complement strand
GCGGTGGTCAGTTCATTCCTCATGGCGCGGCGGCGGTCAGGGCGTTGGTCGGCGGCAGCAGCTGCCAGTTGAAAATAATTCGCCCGAGCGTCGGCGGGGCGGTCTCACGGGCGCGGGCGTCGCGCAGGGCGAGCGGTTGAAACTCGAAACGCCTCACCAGCTCCAGCGCGCGTTCATCCGCCTCGACGGAGCCAGACGCGCCGTTCACGGACAAACTTTCCACCACGCCCTCGCCGTTCACCGCCACGGACACGACGGTGTTTTTCAAAACGTCGGCAGAGGCGAGGCCGGGAAGACTCGTTGCGCGCAGGAGCGTGCGTGCAGCCAGCGGCCCTTCGATGCGCGCGGAAGTTTTCATGGCCAGCACTTCACCGGGCAGCCGGACTTCGAGCATCTTCGGCGCACGCAGGGCGGCCAGCAGCGCCTCCTCGGGGCGGCGATTCGTGGTCACGAATTCATGCAGCGTCTCGCCGAGGTCCGCGACGGGCAGCGGCAGCCACTCGGGCGGCGCGGTCCAGTTGCTGCGCGCGGGCGTCTCAGGCCGAAACTTCAACCACGCGCCGCCGGAGAAACCTTGCGGATGCGGCAGCGCGAAGAGCGTCGGGTCACGCCAGCCGGTCAGCTTCGCGAGTTGCTCATCGGTGGCCGCGTCGCCGCCGATGTGAAGAAACGGTTCGATTTGTTTTCTCGGCGGCAACGCTTTCTCCCGCTCGCCATAAACGAAAATCGCCAACGCGTGGACAAGAAAGAGAAACAGAAAGCCCCCGACCCAGAACCCTCGCGAACGACTGGAAGGCGGCGTGCTCACGGTGGGGAAAGCGCCGGCGCGCGCTGGTTGGCCGACGACGGCGGACGCGTGGCCCACGCGCCGACTTTCACGCCGGCCTGCCGCGCCAGCGAGACGAGTTCCATCACGCGGCCCGTGCTCACCGCTTCATCGGCCTGGATGATCAGCGTGAGGGGCTCGGGCGCTTCCGCCGCCAGATTGGACAGGCGCGCGCGCAGCAACCGTTCGTGCGTGATCTGATTCTCGAAATAAAATTGTCCGGTGGCATCCACGGAGACCACCACGGAGCGCCCGATCACGCCCGGCAATTCCTCCGCCACCGGCAGGCGAATGGGCACGCCCGGTGTGAAGACAAGCTGCGAGCGCAGGAGGATGAACACGAGCAGGATGAAGAGCATCCCGGCGAACGCCGCTACGTCGAGCTGGCCGCGAAAGATTTGTTTGTTGCGGGGGAAGCGCATTTAGTTGGAGTCGAGGGACGAGAGTCGAGGGACGAGAGCCTGAACAGCGCGTGGCTTTCCGGCTCTCGACTCTCGACTTTCGATCCTCGTCACGGCTTCGCCCCTTCGGTCACGATGTTCACGATTTCCGACGCCGCCTTCTCCATGTCCAGCACGATGGAGTTCACCCGGCCCACGAGATAGTTGTAGGCGGCGTAGCAGGGAATGGCCACGGCCAGCCCAGCGGCGGTCGAGATGAGCGCCTGCCAGATGCCGCCGGAAAGCATCTCCATCTGCGCCTGCGATCCGGCGAGTTGCAGCGCGGCAAAAATTTTGATGAAGCCCAGCACGGTACCGAGCAGGCCGAGCAGCGGCGCGATCTGGGCCAGGGTCGCGAGCGTGTTCAGTTTTTCTTCCAGTCGAGGGACTTCCATCAAGCCGGCTTCTTCCAGCGCCTCGCGCACGCCCTCGCGTCCGCGTTCGCGACTGAGCACGGCGACTTTCACCAAGCGCGCGACGGGACCGGGCGTGGCGTCGCAAATGGAAAGGGCTTCGACCACGTTGTCGCGCTTGAGCACGTTGCGCACGCCGCTGAGAAACTCCATCGAGTTGATCTGTGCGCGGTGGTAGTGCAGCAGCCGCTCGACGAAGACGAGAATCGCGAAGCAGCTCGCGGCCAGCAGCACCCAGATCATCAGCCCGCCGTGCGTGATCAAATTCGGCAGGGCGGATCGGGCCGAGGAGGCGAGGTCCGAGGCGGCAAGGAGCGTTGGCGCGAACATGGGCGTGTTTATAGCGATGCGCGTGGCGGAGTTCCAAGCGTGTTTGTTGGCGCCGCTTCGGAGCGCGGACCGCCGAGTCCGCGTGTCTCTGGTTCCTTCTGAAAATTCACCAACGATGAACGCTGCGAACCAGAAACAGCTTCGCTCTCTGTGCTCGAAGACCGTTTCTAGCTTTACCGAAGGAATTACGAACACGCGGACTCGGCGGTCCGCGCTCCGATGATTTGCGTTTCCCGCCCCACCTTCTCCCCCTAAGCTCGCCGCCGCATGGACATTCAAATCGCCGCGCTCTGTGACGCCGCCACCGACTCGCATGGGAAGCTGAACATTCTCGGCACGTTCGACACCATCAACGCCGGGCAGCTTCCCGCCGTGCATCCGCAATGCTCCATCGCGCTCCGCCTCGTCTTCAGCAAAATGGAGGAGGGCCACAAGGACATGAAACTCAACTTCGTGGACGAGGACGGCAAGCTCGTCATGCCGAGCATTGACATCCCCGTGGATGTGACCGTCCCGGACGATACCAGTTTCATCTCGCGAAATTTCATCATCAACATCCAGCAGTTGCGCTTCGAGCGTCCGGGTCTTTACGGCATCGACATTGCGGTGACGTCGAATCACGTCGGGAGCATTCCACTGCTCGTGCGGCACACGCCGGCCGCGCCGCCGCCCACGGAGAACTGAACCATGTCCTTCGCCTCGCTCACTGAACCGGAAGATTCGGTGGAACTGCTCCAGCGCAGCCTCGCGCGGCAGCGCCTCGGCCACGCGTATCTTTTCTCCGGCGATGATTTGGAACGTCTCGAACTCGTCGCGCGCACCCTCGCCAAGACGTTGAACTGCCAGCAACCGCGCCAAAGCTCGACCGTGCCCGGCGCACCGGACTCGTGCGACGCCTGCCTGCCGTGCCGGAAGATTGACGGCACGAATCATCCCGACATGCAATGGGTGCGGCCCGAGTCGAAGTCCCGCATCATCACCATCGATCAGATGCGCGACCTGATGCAGACGATCTTTTTGAAGCCGACCGAGGCGGAATACAAAGTCGCGGTCATCGCGGGCGCGGATCGGTTGAACCCGCAGGCGGCGAACGCCTTCCTAAAAACCTTGGAGGAACCGCCGCCGCGTTCCGTGCTCATTCTTCTTTCGACCGAGCCGGGGCGCATTCTGGAAACGATTCTCTCGCGCTGCCTGCGGCTGAATTTCTCCGCCGGGTCCGAACGCTTTCAGGACGAGACCTTCGTCGCGTGGCTCCGGCATTTCAGCGACACGGCGGTGGCCGAGCGCGGCTCCATTCTCAGCCGCTACCGTTTGCTCTCGGTCTTGCTCGGCCGGTTGAATGCGCTCAAGGAAAAGGTCGAAGAGGAAATGACCGCGCGCTCGCCGCTCGAAAAATACGACGACCTCGATCCCAGGCTCCGCGAGCGTTGGGAAGACGAACTCAAGGCCGCCATCGAGGCCGAGTATCGCCGTCAACGCACCGAAGTGCTGACTGGCTTGGAATTCTGGCTGCGCGACGTGTGGCTGCAATCGCTCGGCGACGTGCGCCTGCTCACGTTCCCCGCGTTGCAGCCCGCCACCGCCACGCTCGCCGCGCGCGTGAATGCTCAGGCCGCGTCCGGCAACCTGCGCGTGCTCGAACGGCTGCAACGCCAGTTGAACTCCAACGTGCAGGAGGCGCTCGCGCTTGAAGTCGGCCTGTTGCAGTTGAAGCTCTGAGCCGGAGCGCGGACCGCCGAGTCCGCGTGTTGATGGGACTTGAACCACGGAAGACACAGAAGACACGGAAGGGAAAAGCGCTGAAGAAATTATTTTCCACCGCAGCCTGTCGCTTCTGAGTTTTCCGGTGTCTTCCGTGGTCCATGGGGTTGGCCAGTGAACACGCGGACTCGGCGGTCCGCGCTCCGCCCAACTCCGGCTTGCTTCACTCCTTCGTTGCGACATGCTGCCGCGCAACGCATGAAACACTCCGTCCCGCCTTCGTGGTTCGCCGCTCTGATCATCTTGGGTTACGCCATCATTTCCACCCCGGCGCAAAGCACCAACGCTGCTTCTCCCCGGCGCGGCACGAATGATCCCATCGCGCGCATCCGTGACGAGGGACTGAACCGCTCGCAAGTCATGAAGACGCTGAGCTATCTCACCGACATGATTGGCCCGCGCCTCACCGGCTCGCCGAACCTCGCGCGCGCGAACGTCTGGACGCGCGACACGCTCACGACGTGGGGTTTGAAAAACGCGCAGCTCGAAGCATGGGGTCCGTTCGGACACGGCTGGTCGCTGCAAAGATTTTCCGCGCAAGTGATCGAGCCGCAGTCCATCCCGCTCATCGCCACCCCGAAGGCGTGGACGCCCGGCTTTTCTGAACCGATCACCGCCGAGGTGATTCTTCTCGAAGCGAAGAGTGAGGCGGATTTGGAAAAGTACCAGGGCCGGTTGAAAGGAAAAATCCTGCTGGCCAGCCCGGTGCGCGAAGTGCGCGCGCGCTTCGAGCCGTTGGCCTCGCGCGTGGCGGAATCGAATCTCCTCCGCCTGGCCAACGCCGGGCCGGGCGATGTGCGGCCGAATTTTGGCGGGCGTCCCGTGACCACCAATTCCACCGCCGTCACCAATGTCGCGCGCGCCACCGGGCCGCGCTCGAACACCGCGCCCTTCTCGCTCTCCAGCCGCGTGCTTTCACTGGCCGTGAAGGAAGGCGTCGCGCTCGTGGTCACGTCCAGCGGGGAAGGCGACGGCGGCACCATCTTCGTCGCGCAGGCCTCGGTGCCCACGCCTCCCACGCGCGGGACGAATACGCCTGCCACGTCCAGTCGTTCTTCGCCCTGGTCCACGAACGCCGCGCCGATGCCCGCGCAGATGGCGCTGGCGGTCGAGGATTACAACCGCCTCGCGCGCATGATTCAGCAGGGTGAGAAATTGAAAATGGAAGTGGACTTGAGGGTGAAATTCCACGGCGACGATCTCATGGCCTACAACACCATCGCGGAAATCCCCGGCACGGATTTGAAGGAGGAAGTCGTAATGATCGGCGCGCATCTGGATTCCTGGCATGTCGGCACGGGCGCGACCGACAACGGCGCGGGCGTGGCCGCGACGATGGAGGCGGTGCGGATTATCCAGGCGCTCGGCCTGCAGCCGCGCCGCACCATTCGCATCGGTTTGTGGACGGGCGAGGAGCAGGGTCTGCTCGGCTCGCGCGCTTACGTGACGAAACATTTCGGCTACTCGACAAACCTCACCAACTCCGCGTCCGCCCCCACCCGTTCGCCGCGGGCAGAAAGCAACCAGACCCGCCGCCCGCGCACCGACTCCACGAATTCCGTGACGCGCAAAATCGTGAAGCGCGCCGGCTACGAAAATTTCTCCGCCTACTTCAACCTCGACAACGGGACGGGAAAAATTCGCGGCGTGTATCTCCAGAACAATGAAAGCGCGCGCCCGCTGTTCCGCCGCTGGCTCCAGCCGTTCTCCGATCTCGGCGCGGAGACGCTCACCTACAACAACACCAGCGGCACCGATCATCAGTCCTTCGACGGCATCGGGCTGCCCGGCTTCCAATTCATCCAGGACCCCATCGAATACTGGACCCGCACGCATCACTCGAACGCCGACGTTTTCGACCGCATCCAAGCCGAGGACATGAAGCAGGCCGCGACCGTCATGGCCGCCTTCCTGTGGAACGCCGCGACGATGAACGAGAAGGTGCCGCGCAAGACGGCGGAGTAGTTGGAGCGCGGACCGCCGAGTCCGCGTGTTTCTTTTCAACTACGGAAGACACGGAAGACACGAAATGAAACATCTGCCGCACCACGCCTGAGTGCACATTTCTTTCCGTGTCTTCCGTGTCTTCCGTGGTCAACTTGTTTTTCCAACGTCAAACACGCGGACTCGGCGGTCCGCGCTCCGTTCAGCCCTCAAGCCGCAGGCTGATGCACTTCAGATATTCCGCCTCGGGAAAAGTCGCCGGATGATCCGCCGCGTGCCGCGTGGTGTTGAGCGTGGAAAATTTTCTCCCCGTGGCACTGGCCGCTTGCGTGACCGCGCCGAAAAATTCCTCCGCGCTGACGTGCGCGGAACACGACGCCGCGACCAGCGCGCCGCCGGGGCGCAGATGCCGCAGCGCGCTCGCCGCCAGTTTTCCGTAGGCGCGAATCGCTCCCGTTCGCTCCGCCTCCTTCTTCGCCAGCGACGGTGGGTCGAGCACGATGAGATCGAACATCCGCTCCGCGTTCGCCTCCAGCCAGTCGAAAGCGTTGGCCTGGATGACCTCGTGACGGCACGCGTCGGCACGCTCACGGTTCAGCGCGAAGTTGCGCTCCGCACCCGCCAAGGCGTGCGCGCTGATGTCGAGGCTCGCGACGGAGCGAGCGCCACCGCGCGCCGCATAGAGCGAGAAGCCACCGGTGAAACTGAACGCGTTCAGCACGTCCGCCCCGCGCGAAAGTTGTTCCACGGCGCGGCGGTTCTCGCGCTGGTCGAGGAAGAAGCCGGTCTTCTGCCCGGCCAGTACGTCCGCTTCGAAACGCAGACCGGTCTCACGAAAAATCACCGGCGAGTTGATCGGTTCGCCGGAAAGAATTTGTGCATCATGAAATCCTGCGGCGGCGAACGCGGCCTGCACGTTGCGGCTCAGGCGCAGCACGAGGGCGGGATGACTTTCTCCCTCTCCCCTCAACGGGGAGAGGGCCGGGGTGAGGGGTGGGAAGTCTTGCGGTTCACTTTGCGAAGGAGAGCGTTGGATGGCATCACCCCTCACCCTAACCCTCTCCCCGTTGAGGGGAGAGGGAACCAGCAAGCCGCGCAACATTTCGACGATCAGCGGCACCCGCGAACACCACGCGAAGGTGTAGAGCTTCAGCACCAGCACGTCGTCGTAGCGGTCGAGCACCAGGCCCGGCCAGCCGTCGCTCTCGCCGTTGATCAGGCGGCAGGCGGTGGTGCGTTCGTCGAGCAGTCCGGTGCGTTTGGTCAACGTCGTTTCCAGACGTGTGCGCCACCAGTCGTCGTTGATCTGCACCGGCTTGCCCGCGTGGAGGATGCGGATGCGCAGCGGCGAATCGGGATCGAACAATCCAATGGCGAGAAACTTGTCCTGGCGGTCGTAGATGACGGCGAGTTCACCCGCCGCGCCGTCCCGGTTCAGTTCGCGAATGCTGCCCGCGAAAACCCACGGATGCCCGCCGCGCACGATGGTTTCGGCGGCGGCGGAGAGGCGGCAGCGCAGACGGGCGGGTACGAGTTGAGCGGGCTTCATTTTTAGCGCAGAGGCGCAGAGGCGCAGAGCGGCAGAGAAGACAGGAGATAGAAATCATTTTTCCTCCCTGTGTCTCTGCGCCTCTGCGCCTCTGCGCTAAAAGAAATCACACTCACGTCACGGGCGGAAAACCCTTTCGCAGCGAGGCCCACGGCTCATGCGTCGAGTAGTCCACGAGACCCGGCTCGGCCGCGTTGCTCGGCGAGAGGATGGCGAGGAAGACGAGCCGCTCGTTGAACGGATTGTAGGTGCCGTGAATTTCGCCCTGCGGGATGAAGGCCATCTCGCCCGGCCCGAGGATGCGATGCGTCGGCCCGACCCACTGCTCCGCGCGGCCGGAAATGATGTAGATCAATTCCTCACGCGTGGGGTGGTTGTGGAACGGATGCGAGCGGAACGGCTCCATGTTCGCGCGCACCAGGAGCAGTTGCTGGTTGTTCACCACGTCGCCGCGGCAAATCCATTCTTCGAGCGTCCACGGGGAGACGACATCCACCTTCTCGGCCGCGGTCACAAATCTTCGGAGCGAAATTTCTTTCTCGTTCATGCGTGCGGGAGTTGTGGACGGTTTCGTCGCGCGGCTCAAGGGCGGAGCGTGGACCGCCGAGTCCGCGTGCTTCTTTTCAACCACGGAAAACACGGAAGACACGGAATGGAACATCTGTCGCACCACGCCTGAGTGAACATTTCTTTCCGTGTCTTCCGTGTCTTCCGTGGTCAACTTGTTTTTCCAACAGTAAACACGCGGACTCGGCGGTCCGCGCTCCGTCCGGCTGGCCCTCCGAGAAATTTTCGATACGCTCCGGCCATGCTGACGTCAGTTCACACGATGAATATCAAACTCGCCTCGATTCTCATGGCGCTTGGTTGCGCCGCGTTGTTGCACGCCGCCGACTGGCCGCACTGGCGCGGGCCGGCGCGCAACGGCATTTCTGCCGAGACCAAATGGAGCGACCAGTGGCCCGCCGCCGGACCGAAGGTTGCGTGGAAGGCGCAGGTCGGGCTGGGGTTTTCGTCCTTCGTGGTCGCGGGCGGACGCGTCGTGACGGCGGGCCACGCGGATGAAAAGGACACGGTGTTCTGCCTCGATGTGAATTCGGGGAAAATTGTCTGGCAACATTCCTACCCGTCCGACCTCGGCGACAAGTATTTCGACGGCGGCACCACGGGCACACCGACGATGGATGGCGAACGTGTGTTTTGGTTGAGCCGCTGGGGCGACATGTTTTGCTTCAACGCGGCCGACGGGAAAATCATCTGGTCGAAGAACGTGCAGAAGGAAACCGGCGCGCGCGTGCCGGACTGGGGCTTCACCGGCGCGCCGCTGGTGCTGGGCGACAAGTTGATTCTCAACGTCGGCGACGCCGGACTCGCGCTCGACAAAAAGACCGGGGCGATCCTCTGGCAGTCGGCGAAGAAGAGCGCGGGTTACTCCACGCCGCTGCCGCTCCAGCAGGGTGCGGACACGCTGCTGCTCATCGGCTCGGCGCAATCGTACGTGGCGGTGAACGCGGCGGACGGGAAAGAGGCGTGGCGCATCAAATGGCTCACGGAATACGGCGTGAACGCGGCCGACCCGATCATCGAAGGGGACAAGTTGTTCCTCTCGACGGGTTACGGCAAAGGAGCGGCGCTGTTCAAACTCGGCGGCAAAGACCCGGAAGAAGTTTGGAAATCCAAGGCGCTGCGCACGCAGTTGAACGGCGCGGTGCTGCACCAGGGTCATCTCTACGGTGTGGACGGCGACACCACCGAGAAGGCGTCGCTCAAGTGCGTGGACTTCGCGACCGGCGCGGAGAAGTGGAAGCATGCGAACTTCGGCACGGGTGGGGTCATCCTCGCGAACGGAAAACTCATCGCCTTCAGCGGCATGGGGGAACTGCTCGTCGCGCCCGCGTCCCCGGATGGCTTCAAGCCCGGGGCGCGCGCGCAAATCCTCGGCGGCAAATGCTGGACGGCGCCGGTGCTGGCGGATGGACGAATCTTCGTCCGCAATTCCCGCGGCGAGATCGCCTGCGTGGATGTGCGGTGATTTTCCCAGTGGACCGGCCGGTCGAACTGCCGTCGGGAGCAGTTGTCCCACCACGCAAAAGCGGCGGTCATTTCTGACCGCCGCCCGTATCGGAAACATTCTCCGCCGCGCCCTTACGACAGCTCCAGCGTCCCGTAGGTCAACGGCTTCACTTCCTTGCCCGCGCCGTCCGTGATCTTGCGCGTCTTCTCGTCGAAGAGGCACATGATGTTCAGGCGCTCGGACATTTCGGCGAGCGAGATGACGGTCTGCACGCGGATGGCGAGATCAATGCCCGCGTTTGGCTGCTTGTTGTCGCGGATGCAATCAAACCAGTTCTTCTCGTGCACGCGGATGTCTTCGGGCTGAAGACCCTTGAACTGTTGCGGCTCGACGTCTTCAGCGGCCCAGCGTTCGGGCAACAGGTCGAGGCTCTGGCCCTGGTCGGCGAGCTTGAGCGTGGCCTTGTGGCCGTGAATCTCGAAGCCGGGACTGGAGGCGTTCACCGAGCTGGCGGTGACGGTGAGCATGTAGCCGCTCGGGAATTCCGCCGTGAGCTGCACATGCTCCGGCACGTCGCGAATCGGCGTGCCCGGCTGCTTCTTGTCCGTGAGCACGTTCTTCGAGCCGAGGCTGACGACGCGGCTCGGGAATTCGGGATTGCCCGAGGCGAGCATGAGCGGATGCAAACGGTGCGGCACGAGATCGCCGAGCAGACCGCCGCAATAGGGATAGTATTTGCGCCAGCGATGGAAATGATCGGCGGCGAGGTCGCGGTTGGTCTTGATATCAATGCGCTTCTTCACCTGGCCCAGCCACGTATCGAAGTCGAGCGTCTCGGGCGAGACGAGCTTGTCCACGTCGTAGTTCCATTCGCCCTTGGGATTGTTGCGGCAGTAGAAGCCCTGGCTCCAGACGAGTTGACCGATCTTGCCGCCCTTGATGAGTTCCGCCGCCTTGTGCCAGCCGCCGGCGGAGCAGCCTTGCGAACCGACTTGGAGAATCTTGCCGGTCTTCTTCACCGTGTCATGCACGCGGAAGGCTTCTTCCAAGTAGCGCGTCATCGGCTTCTCGCAATAGACGTGCTTGCCGGATTCCATTGCGTCGCAGGCGATGTTCGCATGCCAGACGTCGTGCGTGGCCACGACCACGGCATCAATGTCTTTGCGTTCGAGAAGCTTGCGGTAATCCGTGTAAACGTCGGCTTCCTTGAGCGGCGTTTCGAGCTTCTTGGCGTAGGGGAACTCGTGATTGCCCATCATCCAGTCGCGGCGCGCTTTGAACAGATCGCAACCGGCGGCGACGACGACGTTGTTGTCGCCGGCCTTTTCCTGGATGCCCTTGAAGTGATTGATGCCGATGCCGAAGCCGACGCCGACCACGGCGACATTGATGCGGTCATTCGCGCCAATGACCTTGCCAGTCGAGGGCGCAGTAGCCTGGCCATACACCGGCGTCTTGATGATGCCGGTGGCCGCGACGGCCGCGCCGACGGTGGCGGTTTTCTTGATGAAGCTCCGGCGGGATTCGCCGGGCAATGAGGTCGGTTCTTTTTTCATAAAATTTCTCTGCTGGTTAATGTTTCAGGGCTTGCGAGCGAGCCTAACTAATGACGATTGGCGGTCAAATTTATTCCCGGCAAGTCACTTGGATTGCTTGAGCTCTGTGCGTCCTGGTCACGAACTGGAACTTGATGGCCTGCGCCGCTGGCGTAGCGTGCGGTGGGTGATGAAAAAAGAACTGTTCAACGAACTGCTGCAAAGCTTGCAGGAGGCGGCAGCCATCGAGCGCGGCACGCTCAAGCCCTCCCGCCAGTTTGAGGTCAAGACGGCCAATGACGTGGTGCGCGTGCGCCAGAAGCTCAGCCTGCCGCAGGTCAAATTTGCCCAACTGCTCGGCATCAGCGAGGACACACTGCAAAACTGAGAGCAAGGCCGCCGCAAACCCGCCGGCCCGGCCAAGGTGCTGCTGAAGATCGCCGCCAAGCATCCGAAGATCGTGCTGGAAACGGCGGCGTGAGCACCGTGCACCAGGCTTGATTCTCACAAGCTCGCCAATAAAGTCCTGCCATGACAAGCAAGACCTCTCTTGGAGTCGTCCTCTCCTTGGTTGCCGCCACTTTTGCTATGCACGCCCAACCACTGGAGGTTCTGCATGGCTTTCGCGAATTTGACGGCTTGTGGCCTCAAGGTTTGCTGGTGCAGGCCAACGACGGCAACATTTACGGAACCACGCAGTATGGCCCCCGCGTTACCGCCGGAAATCCGGGACCGGGAAGTATTTTTAAAATAACGACCAACGGGGCATTGACCACCCTGATGTTTTTTGATCTTGGTACCAATGGACGGTATCCCCGTGCCGGTCTCGTACAAGGGAGGGATGGCGGTCTTTACGGAATGACTTACCGAAGCACGCCTTGGCCACCGATTTTATTCCGTATCGGGACCGGCGGAGGCTTTACAAGATTGGCCGAATTGAACGAGATGGCGCAGGGTTATATCGGCAACGCGGCATTGATTGAAGCGGCTGATGGCAACTTTTACGGCTCCGCCACTTCCGGTGGCACCAACGGCTACGGAACAGTCTTCCGTATGACCACCAACGGGGGCCTTACTACAGTTGCCACTTTTGGTGGGACGAATGGCAGCCAGCCCTATGCGCGACTGTTGCAGGCCAGTGACGGTGTTTTCTACGGGACAACCTCAGTGGGCGGCGCAAGCAACCTCGGCACGGTTTTCCGGCTGACAGCCGGCGGCGAAATGCAAACGCTTGTTCAATTTACCGGTCCCAACGGCTCTCAGCCTTACGCCGGGCTGGTGCAAGGAAACGATCACTTGTTGTACGGAACCACTTCAGCGGGCGGAAGCAACGCGCTGGGCACGATATTCCGCCTGACCACAAATGGCGTGCTTACGACGTTGGTGCATTTCAATGGTACTAACGGCTCGACCCCTTTTGCTGAACTGACGAAGGGAGAACAGGACACCTTTTACGGAGCGACTTGGGCTGGAGGAGCGGGCAATCTTGGCACGGTGTTTCAAATGGCAACCAACGGTGACCTCACTACGCTGGCCACTTTTTTTGGAACCAACGGTTCACGTCCCTACGCTGGCGTGTTACGCGGCACCGACGGTCATCTATACGGGTCGGTCTCACGCGGCGGACCGGCCACAAACGATGCGGGAAACATTTTCCGTGTCCTGCGTCCCGGAAGCGCGCCTGTTTCATTGCGCGGGACGCGGAGCGGTGCTGCCCTGCTACTTTCGTGGCCAACAAATGCCAGCGGTTTTGTCCTCGAATGGAAAGCGGAGTTGAACCCTTCAAATAGTTGGAATGCCGAAACCAGTCTCCCATCCTCCCTCGGGCCAGAATTTATTTTCACAAACCCTGCATCAAACGGATCGAGGTTTTTTCGCTTGAAGAAAAACTGACCGGCTGGCCGACGCTCTTGAAAGAGTGACGGCCATCAGAACCATCAAGCATCCCTACTTCACCGCCTGCGGCGTCGCCTCGCCCTTCTCCAGACCGAGCGCCCACTTGATGCCGCCGAGGATGTGCTTCTGGTAGCGCTTGTTCTCCCACACCGCCTCGTTGTGCCCGAGCGACGTGTAGAAGACCTTGCCCTGCCCGAACTCCTTGCACCACGCCACGGGGAAGCGGCCCGCCTCCTTCTTCTTGTTAGGATGTTTGTCGAGCACGAGCAGTTCATGCACTTTCGTCGGGTCGTAATTCTTCAGCAGGTAAATCTCCTCCTGCTCGAGGCAGAACGACTCGCCCAAATCCTTCGTCGCCGGATGCTTCGAGTCCTGCACCAGGCACTCGACGCCGACCTGCGCGCCGTGTCCCGCGAACTCGCCGCCAATCATCTCGATGTACGGCCGGAACGCCGGATACGTGTCCGTGGCGCTGTGCATGCCGATGAACACGCCGCCGTTCTTCACCCAGTCAATCAGCGCCTGATTGTCCGGCAGCGGCAGGTTGCCCGTGGTGTTGGCGAAGATGACCGCGTCGTATTTTTTCAAATTCTCCGCGCTGAGTTTGGCCCCGGATTCTTTCATGGCCTCGTCGTAGCTGGCCTGCGCGGCTTTCACCTCGGTCTCCCTGGCCTTCCACTTTTCCACGTCGTCTTTGAACTTCGTCTGCGCGGTTTCATACTTCGCGAGGTCGGCCTGATACTTCGCTTTCGCTGCGTCGTCTGCGTTCGCGGCCAGGTCTTTTGGCTTCTGCGGTGCGTTGGGTTTCTCCGGCACCTTCACCGTCGGCTGCTGCGCGTAATCCACCACGGTGAACGCCTTGCTGTCCTTGCCGAGTTGCGTGAGCACCTTTTCCGCCGTGGCAATGGAGCTGTGGCGGAAGCCCTTCGTGATGCTCACGACGAGCACCTTCTTCGGCTCTGCCGCCGTGGCCGTGAGCGCAAGCACGCACGAGGCGACGACGGGAATGAGTTTGCTGAACAGTGAGAATGTTTTCATGGCGATGATTTGTCTGGGTTCGCAGACGGTTCTGCGGGGAACGCATTCAATTGGCAAGCGCGGTTTTGTGAGTCAGGCCGGAGCGCGGGCTTTCCAGCCCGCAGCAACGTGCGACGACCGGGAGCGTTGGTTTCAGAAATGGTCCCGCTACTACGGAGCATTGCTGCGGGCTGGAAAGCCC
>JAYVNY010000279.1:0-7523 GCA_043758205.1 Akkermansia sp. | reverse complement strand
TCGCGGGGCGCTCAGAAGAGCCGCTGCGCACGCTCGCGGATTCTTTGCCGAACATCCTCACGGTCCAAGCCGATGCGACGATCCCTGACGACGTGCGGCACGTCTTCGATCTCACGACCGAAAAATTCGGCGGCGTGGATGGAGTCGCGCACTGCGTCGGCTCGCTCCTGCTCAAGCCCGCGCACCTCACCACAGACGCCGAGTGGGGCGCGACGTTGCTCGCCAATCTCACGTCCGCGTTCCACGTCGTGCGCGCGGCGACGGCCGCGATGATGCGCCGGCCGTCCGGCGGTTCCATCGTGCTGGTTTCTTCTTCGGCGGCGCAGTTCGGCATCGCCAACCACGAGGCCATTGCCGCCGCGAAAGCCGGCGTCATCGGGCTCGCCCGCTCCGCCGCCGCGACCTACGCGCGGCAAAACGTGCGCGTCAACTGCGTGTCACCGGGACTCACACGCACGCCGCTCACCGCGTCGCTGACCGCGAATCCCGCCTCGTTGGCCGCTTCCACCGCGATGCATGCGCTCGGGCGCATTGCCGAAGCGGACGACGTTGCCTCCGCCATGGCCTGGCTGCTGGAGCCGGGAAATAATTTCGTCACCGGACAGGTCATCGCCGTGGACGGCGGACTCAGTTCTGTGCAACCGCGCTTCGTTCAACCAAACTCTCCACGCCCATGAGTAAAGAAGTCATCATCATCGGTGCCGGCCCCGGCGGGCTGGCCAGCGCCATTCTCCTCGCCGCCTCCGGGGTGCGGGTGAAAATTCTCGAACGCGCCGACAAACTCGGCGGACGCACCAGCCGTCTCGAACTGGGCGATTACAAATTCGATGTCGGCCCCACGTTCTTTCTCTACCCGCGCGTGCTGGAGGAAATTTTTCAACTGGCCGGCGCAAACTTGCGCGATGAGGTCGAGCTGATCCGCCTCGATCCGCAGTATCGCATTCTCTTTGGCGCGGGCGGCCAGATGGATGCCACGCCGGACATCACCCGCATGGAACAGCAAATCAGCCGCCTCGCCCCGGCGGATGCGCCGGGCTTCGCGCGCTTCCTCAATGAGAACCGCGCGAAGATGATCAAGATGGAACCCTGTCTCGAACAGGCCTACCACGGCTGGCGCGATCTGCTCTCGGCGCACTTGGTGAAAATGCTCCCGATGCTCCGCCCGCATCAGAGCATTGACGAGTATCTGAAACGCTTCTTCCGCGACGAGCGCGTGCGACTCGCGTTCTGCTTCCAGTCCAAATATCTCGGCATGTCGCCGTTCCGCTGTCCGAGCCTGTTCTCGATTCTCTCCTTCCTCGAGTACGAGCACGGCGTGTTTCACCCCGTGGGAGGTTGTGCGGAAATCAGCCACGCCATGGCCCGCGTGGCCCAGCGTTGCGGCGTGGAAATTCTGCTCAACGAACCGGTGGAAGAAATTCTGTTCGAGGGCAAGCGCGCGGTCGGCGTTCGCACCGCGACGGAAGTTCACCGCGCCGATGCCGTGGTGATGAACGGTGATTTCGCCCGCGCCATGCAGCGGCTCGTGCCCGATCATCTGCGCTCGCGCTGGAGCGACCGGAAGATTGCGAAGAAGAAATTCTCCTGCTCGACCTTCATGCTCTATCTCGGTCTCGATGGCGAATACGACCTGCCGCACCACAACATTTTCATCGCCAAGGATTACGCCCAGAACCTCGACGACATCGAGAACCGCCATGTCCTCAGCGACGAGCCATCGTTCTACGTGCAGAACGCCAGCGTGACCGACGCCACGCTCGCGCCGCGCGGGAAGAGCGCGCTCTACGTGCTGCTGCCCGTCACGCATCAGCATCCGAACGTGGACTGGCGGCGCGAGACGGCGCGCTATCGCCAGCTGGCGCTGCAACAAATCGCCAAGGCCGGCTTCACCGATGTTGAGCGGCGCATCCGCGTCGAGCGCGTCATCACGCCCAACGACTGGGACCAGCAATTCGAGATTCATCTCGGGGCGACGTTCAACCTCGCACACTCGCTTGATCAGCTTCTGCACCTGCGCCCGCGCAATCGTTTTGAAGACCTCGACGGCGTGTATCTCGTCGGCGGCGGCACGCATCCCGGTAGCGGTCTGCCGGTGATTTTTGAATCCGCCCGCATCAGTTCGCGCCTGGTGCTCGAAGATTTCGGAATGCCGCTGGCCGAGCCGAAGAATCGTTCGTTCACCCTGTCCGAGGAACGCACCGCCTTGCTGGAGACTGCGTGATGCAAATCCCCATCGTTCATTTTAATGACGTGCTGGATGGCGAGCCACCGTCGGCTTTCGCGGTGGAACGAACGGGGGAACTCAACCTCGCACCCGTGCGCGCCGCGCAGCAGCAGTGGGCCTCCACGCCCCTGCGCGAGCGGCTCCGCGTGATTAAAAACTTTCGCCACGCCCTCGCCACCCACTCGACGGAACTGGTCCGCGCGCTGCAACCTGCGAGCGAGTCAGACGCGGCGGAAATTCTCTCCGCGCAAATCATCCCGCTGGCCGAGGCGTGTAAATTTTTGGAGCGCGAGGCGGAAAAAATTCTTGCGCCCAACCGCCGTCCGCGCGGCCCCGTCCCGCTCTGGCTGCGCGACACGCGTGCCGAGGTGCATCGTGAACCATGCGGCGTGGTGCTCGTGGTTGCGCCGTCGAACTACCCCGTCTTCCTCCCCGGCGTGGTGCTCGTGCAGGCGCTCGCCGCCGGCAACGCCGTCCTCCTCAAGCCCGCGCCTGGCGGGAGCGCCGCGGTGGACGCGCTGCTGAATTTGCTCCGCACCGCCGAACTGCCCGCCGCGCTCGTGACGAAACTGGACGAGCACGCGGGGGCCGTTCACGCCGCTCTCGCAGCGGGCGTGGACAAAGTCATCTTCACCGGCTCCGCCGCGACCGGTCAGAAGATTCTCCACGCCTGCGCCGCGCAACTCGTGCCCGCCACGATGGAGCTTTCCGGCTGCGATGCGATGTTCGTGCGCGCCGACGCCGACGTGCCGCTGGCGGCGCGCGCGCTGCACTTCGGCCTGCGCCTGAATCGCGGCGCGACCTGCATCGCTCCGCGTCGCGTTTTCGTCCATGAGTCCCGCGCAGCGGAGTTCGAGGCGGAGTGTCTTCACTGTTTCGCCGACGGGCCGGCGTGGGTGGTAGTGGGACAGGCGCCCTCGCCTGTCGTTAGTCCTGGAAGCGCCCCCGCTTGCAGTTCAGCAGGCGGGGGCGCCTGCTGGACTATGACAGGCGAGGGCGCCTGTCCCACTACCACAAGCACGAGCGTCGCGCTCATCGCGCAACTGTTGGCCGAGGCCACGGCCCAAGGCGCGCGTGTGCTGATCGGCAAAGTGAATCGTCTCGGCGAAGCCACGTTGCCGCTGCTCATCACCGACGCCAAGCCTGGCCTGCGTCTGCTGCGCGAGGATCATTTCTCCGCCGTCGCCGCCGTGGTTCGCGTGAGCAGTGACCACGACGCGCTGGCCGCGAATGAGGAATGTCCCTACGCCCTTGGCGCGAGCGTTTTCTCCGTGGACGAAGAGGACGCGCGCGCCTTTGCCGCGCGCATCAATGCCGGCAGCGTGGTTATCAATGACCTCATCGTCCCCACTGCCGATCCGCGCCTGCCCTTCGGCGGACGCCAGCAGAGCGGCTTCGGCGTGACGCGCGGCGCGGAGGGACTGCTCGATCTCACCGTGCCGAAAGTCGTGAGCACGCGGCGCGGCCACTGGCGTCCGCATTACGCCGCGCCGCGCGATGGCGACGCGGAATTCTTCACGCAATTTCTTTCCCTGACTCACGCTCCCAAGTGGAGCACCCGGCTGAAATCAGCGCTTGCGCTCATCCGCGCCGCGCGCCAACGGAGAAAATCATGAACCCCACCTCGGACAAAATCGGCATCATTGGCGGCGGACTCGGCGGACTTGCCGCAGCCTGCACCCTCGCAGCACGCGGTCATGGCGTCGTGCTTTTCGAGCGCAACGACTGGCTGGGCGGCAAGGCGGCTGTGCTGGAGCGCGACGGCTTCCGCTTCGACATGGGACCGACCATTCTCACCGTGCCTTCCGTGCTGCACCGCATTTTCGGCGAGGCGAACCGTCGGCTCGAAGATTACCTCGAACTCGTGCGCCTCGATCCGCAGTGGCGCTGCTTCTTTGAGGACGGTTCGACGCTCGATTTGCGCGAGCAGTTGACGGACATGACCCGGGAACTGGCGTCCTTCGCGCCGGGCAGCGTGGATGGCTACGGCGCGTTCCTCCGGCACGCGGAGAAATTGCACCGCATCTCGGAGCGATTTTATTTCTACAAATCCATCGGCGGATTGCGCGACATGTTCGATGTGTCCAATTCCTTCAGCCTCAGCACGCTGGGCGACGTGCTCTCGATGCGGATGGGCCGCAGCGTGGCTTCCATGGTGCGCAGCTACGTGCCGGATGCGCGCGTGGCGCAGATGATTGATCATTTCACGCAGTACGTCGGCTCCGCGCCGGATCAGTCGCCCGCCGTGCTCTGCGGCATCGCCTCCATGCAGACGAAGGAAGGCGTGTGGTATCCGCGCGGCGGCACGGCCGCAGTGCCGCGGGCGTTGCGCCGGCTGGCGGAGGAGCTGGGCGTCGAGTTCCGCACGGGCCACGAGGTCACGCAGATTCGTTTGCGCGGGAGTGAAGCAATTGGGGTGGAAACCGCCGCCGATGGGTTCGTGCCGTTGCGCGCCGTGGTCTCGAACTGCGACACCGTGCGCACGCACCGCGAACTCCTCGGTGGAATTCCCCGGCAGCGTTTCGAGAAGCGGCGCAAGTACGAGGCCGCGTGTTCCGGCGTGGTGCTCTACCTCGGCCTGAAGCGCGGCTACGAACATCTGCTTCATCACAACTTTGTTTTCTCGCGCGACCCGCACGAGGAGTTCGACTTCATCTACAAGAAGGGCGAACCCGCGCCTGACCCGACGTGCTACGTGTGCGCGCCGGCGCGGACGGAGCCGGGCGTCGCGCCGCGCGGCGGCGAGGCGCTTTACGTTTTGGTGCACACGCCGTATCTGCGCCCGAACCACAATTGGCGCGAGATGCTCCCGCGCTACCGCCAGACGATCATCGAAAAACTCAAACGTGTCGCGGGCATGGAGGACATCGAGCAACGCATCGTCTGCGAGGACGCGCTCACGCCGCAGGGCATCCAGGATCGCTACCGCGTCTTGCACGGCGCGATCTATGGGCTGGCCAGCCACGGAAAATTTCTCGGTGCGTTCAAACCGGCGAACCGCAGCCCGGACGTGCGCGGACTTTATCTCGCGGGCGGCTCGGCGCATCCCGGGCCGGGCATGCCGATGGCGCTGATGTCCGGGTGGATTGCGGCGGACGCGTTTCATCAAGATCGGGAAAAATTTCCAACGACCGAAAGGGAGCCGGCGACGCCCGCGAGCGCGGCGGCCTAGCTGTTCACCCCATGTCTTCCGCACGAACCATCTGTCCCGCCCCGGCGGTGTCGCCGCTTTGGATGCGCTGGTTCTCGGCCTACGCCGAGCGGTACGTGCGGAAACATTTTCATGCCGTGCGCGTGCTGCGTGCGCCACCGCCGCTGTCGTCTGCGCCGCTGGTGGTTTTTCTTAATCACGCCTCGTGGTGGGATCCGATGACGTGCCTCGTGCTGCGCAACCGTTTCTTCATGCAGCGCGAATCGTTTGCGCCCATTGATGCGGACGCGTTGGCGAAATATCCGTTCTTCCGCAAGCTCGGTTTCTTTCCTGTGGAACAACACAGCGCGCGCGGGGCGATTGAATTCTTGCGCGGGGCCACGGACGTGCTGGCGCGTCCGAATGCTGCGCTTTGGCTCACGCCGCAAGGTCGCTTCGCCGATGCACGCGAGCGGCCCGTGCAGTTTCGCAGCGGCCTGGCGCACCTTGCCCAGCGTGTCGGCACCGCCACGTTTCTGCCGCTGGCCGTCGAGTATTCGTTCTGGGAGGAGAAGCGGCCGGAGATTTTTGTGAGCTTCGGCGAGCCGTTTTTGATCACGGACTCCACGAGCGTGCGGCTGCGTGCAGACGCACCCGCGCTTTTTTTCGAGAGCCGTCTGCGTGCGGCACAGGACGAACTCGCCGAGGCGTTGGTACGCCGGGACGTGACGAAATTCCGTGTGCTGGAACGTTCGCGCGGCGGCGTGGGCGGAATGTATGACGTGTGGCGGCGCGCGAAGGCCGCGTGCCGTGGGGAGAAATTCCAGCCGGAGCATGGGTTGAAATGAACGCGCCATGATTCTCCTCGCATCACTTTGTCTGCTCTGCGCGCTGATTCCCTGCGCGCTGTTCCTCCGCAACCTCGGTTTGTATCGCGTACCCGCCGCGCCGCAGGCGGAGAAAAAATTGCCGCGCGTGTCCGTGCTCATCCCCGCGCGCAACGAAGAGGCGAACATTGCCGCCGCGCTGCACTCCGTGCTCGCGAATGGCGGCGTGGAGTTTGAAGCGGTGGTGCTCGACGACCACTCGACGGACCGCACGGCGGAACTGGTGCGGGAAATGGCGGCGCGCGATTCGCGCGTCCGGTTGGAAACGGCTCCACCGTTGCCGCAGGGTTGGTGCGGCAAGCAGCACTCCTGCGCTGTCTTGGCCGGACACACCTCCGCGCCGCTGCTCGTGTTCATGGATGCCGACGTGCGCCTCGCGCCGGACGCGCTGGCGCGTCTGGCGAACTTCATCGTCGAGCAAGACGTGGCGCTGGCGAGCGGCGTGCCGCGTCAGGAACTCGGCACCGCGTGGGAAAAAATTCTGATCCCGCTGATTCATTTCGTGCTGATCGGCTTTCTGCCCATCGCGCGGATGCGCCGCAGCGTGGAGCCGGCCTACGCCGCTGGTTGCGGGCAGCTTTTCATCGCGCGCGCCGCTGATTACCACGCGTGCGGCGGTCACGGCGCGATTCGCGCGTCGCTGCACGACGGCGTGCAACTGCCGCGCGTCTTCCGCCGGCACGGTTGCAAAACAGATTTATTTGACGCGACGACACTGGCAACCTGCCGCATGTATCACACCGCGCGCGAAGTGTTTTCCGGCCTTGGCAAGAACGCGATTGAAGGTCTCGCTGCGCCGGGGCGAATCGTCCCGGTGACGGTGTTGCTCGGTCTCGGGCAGATTCTGCCGTTCGTACTCGTGGCGGTTCCGGGCCTGCCATTCGCGATCAAACTGATCGCGGCGCTGGCCGCATTGCTCGCATGGCTGCCACGCTTCGTCGCCTGCTCTCGGTTCGCGCAGCCCGTCGTCAGCGCATTTCTACACCCGCTCGGCGTGGCCGTGTTGCTCCTCATTCAGTGGCGCGCGCTGTTTCAACACTGGCGCGGGCGTCCGGCGGAGTGGCGCGGACGCAGCTACGTGAAACCCGCTGCACTGTTGTTGGCGCTGACCTCGACGCTGGCGTTCGCAGGGCAGGGGATGGGTGTGATCACGAACGTGCCGGGCTTCACGCTCACGGATCAGTTTGAGGTGACGAACCGTTTCACGCTGCCGAGCACGAACCTGAGCTTCATCGTGGTCGCGGATCATAAAGGTTCCAAGCAGTTGGAGGCATGGATTCAG
>JAYVNY010000278.1:0-13270 GCA_043758205.1 Akkermansia sp. | reverse complement strand
GCCGCGATGATTTTTACGTCATCGGCGACAATCGCGCGACCTCCGTGCGCGGGCAGGTGTCGAAGGCGCAAATCATCGGCAAGGTGGCTTTCTGAAGTGGGTCGAGAGTCGAAGGTCGAGAGTCGAGGGCCGGAAGGCGCCTGGCTCTCGACGCTCGACCTTCGGCTCTCGGCTCACCTGAAGTAAGCCTTCGTGTTCTCGTGGACGGCATCGCTCGCGAGAATTTTCACCGCCGCCCACCACTTGAATTCGTCGTGCTGATCATCCGCCTGCACGTTCGCCCCCACGGGCCACGCTGCCTCCATGCCGAGCACGACGTAGTGCGTGCTGACGTCGGGAGCGCCGAGGAAATTGTCCGGATAGAGATGATCAAAAACGCCGAGCAATTTCGCCTGGGGAATCTCCACGCCGAGTTCGCGCCGAGAGATTCGGCGCAGCGCCTCGGCCACACGTTCGTTTTTGCGGATGCGTCCGCCGGGGACGAACCACAGACCCTGGGCGGGCTTGTTGTTGCGGCGGCCCAGCAACACTTCACCACGCTCGTTGCGGAGGATGAGGTCGATGGAGACCAGCGGCGTGGCCTCCACGATGCGGAGAAAGTCAGTGTCAGTCAGCATGGTTGTTGGAGTTCAAGGTTGGAGTTCAAGCTTCAGCTTGTTCCTAGGCCGCATGATGCAGCGTGAGTTCCAACTACTTTCCCGCCGCCCATGTTGCGAGCCGGTGGAAGATCTCCCAGTTGTCCTGGCCCTTGAGCACCACGCCTCCCACGCCCTTTTCGTCGAAGGCGAAGTCCGCCACCCAGCCCGCATCCGTCACGACGACGACGCGACCGCGTCCGGGTTCGGCGACGGCGAGCAGCGCGCCCGCCTCGTCGCGCGGGCCTTTGGCGGGCTTGATGCGCAGGTCATTCATCACCAGCGCGCGGGGTTTGGCGGCGTGGGATTTTTCGATCCGCACCTGGTTGCCAGTGTAGTACGCCCAGCGCAGGCCGCCGATGACGGGTGTGGCTTTCGGCAGCGGCAGCAGCTTCGCATCGGTGAAGAGGTTGGTGAATTGCAGTCCCCATTGGCGCAGCAACTTGTTCGTGTCCTCGATCTCCAGGTTGTGATTCTCCTGGTTGCCCATGACGATGCAGCCGCCGCCGCGCTGCACGAAGCCCGTCAGCGCCGCGATGTCGCGCGCATCGAAATGGTGGGGCAGGGGATGGCCGGTCACGGCTTGGTCGCTCGGGTTCGCGATGAGCACGACGCTGACGTCAGCAAGCGTTTCGGCGGTGAGCGGCTGGTCATGCACGCGCACGTCGAAGTCCTTGCCCAGCCGTTGCAGGACATCCTTGAAATTGCCGTCGGGCAGATAGCGTGCCTCGCCCACCGCGTTGAAGTGACGGCTGTAGAGGAAGACCGGCTTGTCAGCGGCACGAGCGAAGAACGTCAGGTTGAATAACAGCGCGAAGGCAAGGGCGAGGCGTTTCATGGTTGGCGTTTGTGCAGACTCGCGGTTCGCGCTCGGTCACTTCGCGGCGAACTTGAAGACCGTCGTGGTCTGATGAGTCGCGCCGGGGCGCAGAATCACGGACGGGAACGCTGGCTGGTTGACCGCATCGGGGAAATGTTGCGTCTCCAGACAGAAGCCGCCGAACTTCACGACCGGCTGTCCGTCGTGAGTGGTTTCGGTGCCGAGGCCGATGCCGTTGTAGAGCTGTACGCCCGGCTCGGTGGTGAGCACTTCGAGCACGCGACCGCTGACCGGTTCGTAGGCGCGCGCGGCGAGCGAAAGTTTTCCACCGCCGCTGTTTAACACGAAGTTGTGATCGTAGCCGCCGGGGAATTTTTTCACGCCTTCGAGGTCGCGTCCCATCGTCTTCGCGGTCGTGAAGTCGAGCGCGGTGCCTTTGACGGGGGCCAGTTCGCCGGTGGGGATGAGTGTGTGGTCCGTCTTCGTGTAGCGCGCGGCGTGGATGGTGATCTCGGTGCCGAGCGTGTCGCCGTGGCCCGCGAGATTGAAGTAACTATGGTTCGTGAGATTCACCGGCGTGGCCTTGTCCGTGGTGGCGCGATACTCGGTGTGGAGTTCGTTATCGTCGTTGAGCGTGTAAATGACCGTGACGTCGAGCGTGCCGGGATAACCCTCCTCGCCATCCTTGCTGACGTAGTGAAACTCGATGGCCTGCGCGTGTTCCGTCGCGGGCAGCGGCTTCGCGGCCCACACGACTTTGTCGAAGCCCTTCTTGCCGCCGTGCAAGTGGTTCGGACCGTTGTTGATGGCGAGGGAGTATTCTTTCCCGTCGAGCGTGAACTTTCCTTTCGCGATCCGGTTGGCAACCCGCCCGGCAATCGCGCCGAAAAACGGATGGCCCTTTTGATATGGCGCCAGCGAATCAAATCCGAGCGCAACGTGTCCGAGCTTCCCGTTCCGATCCGCCGTCTGGATGTCGGTGATGATCAGTCCGAAGTTCGTGACCTTCACCACGGTGCCTTTGCGGTTAGTGAGGGTGAACAGTTTCACGGCCTGCCCGTCGGCCTGGCCCCAGTCTTGTTCGGATAAACGTGTCATCGGTTTGTGTGCGGTGTGATCCGTGGCGCAGCCGGCACTGAACATCAGCGCGGCGGTCATGAGAAAATGCGTCGTGAAAAAAGACAGGCGTCGCCAGTGGTTTACTTTCATCGGTGCCGCAGTCTTAGCGGGGCCGGGGTGGGCGGCGCAACGGGGAAATGGTCCGCGCTACTTTTTCTTCGATGACGTCCTGGCCAGCGACTTCTCGAAGGTCGCCAACTGGGCGGGATCGAGGAGCGGTTTCATCTTGGCATAAGTGGCCTGGCGCAGGGCGTTGATCTTGGCGGTCCGGCTGTTGATATCGAGGGAGGAATCCTGATCGAGCTTGGCGATCTCCTTGCCTTCTTCATCCAGCAGGGCCTGCACTTTTTTTTGCTGCTCGTCCGCGAGTTGCAAATCCTTGGTCCACTTCTTGAGCCGCATCCCATTGATCATGGTCTGGGCGTCCTTGGGGCCATCGGCCGCGCCGGTGGCGGCGGGCAGGGCGAGAGCGAGCGCGATCAGCACGAGGGCGAAAGTGCGGAGCATTTGATGGAATTTCATGCTGGGAGTTTGCACAAAAGGCGGCGCGTGTCAGCCGTTTTTTCCTCGCCTGAAGACAAAGTAAAGGAGGGGAAAAATGGAGCGAGCGAAGGGATTCGAACCCTCGACACTCACGTTGGCAACGTGATGCTCTACCAGGCTGAGCTACGCTCGCTTCCAAATGCGGGCGCGAACTTAGAAGAACTTCCCGCCTTTGCAAGCCCTGTTTTTCCGCGCCGCCTCACAAGCCCTTCATCCAGCCCAGTTCGGTCAGTGCGTTCACGATGAACTGCACCGCCACCGCCGCCAGCAGCAGGCCCATGATGCGCGTGGTGATGCGCATCGCAATGGGCCTCAACCACTTCGCTCCGTGCGCGGAGAGGCGCAGGATGGCGTAGCTGGCCACGCCGACGATGAGAATGGAAAGGCACAGAAAAACTTCCTGCGTGAAATCCGCCGCCTTGTTGTGCAGCAGGATCGCCGTCGAGATCGCGCCCGGTCCCGCGAGCATGGGAATGGCCAGCGGCGTCACCGCGATGTCGTCCTTGGCCGCGCCCGCCGCCGTCTCCTCCTGGGTTTCCTGCACGCGCGAGCGTTGCGCGCGCAACATGTCCAGCGCCACGAGCAGCAGCACGATGCCGCCCGCGATTTGGAAGGCCGGAAGTTTGATGCCCACAAATTTCAAAATCCATTCGCCCAACACCGCGAAGGCCAGCAGCACCACGACCATGATCACGCAGGCCACGCGCGCCATCCGCACGCGTTGTTGCGGCGTGTCGTCCGCCGTCATGGCCAGGAAGGTCGGCACAATCGCAATCGGGTCCACGATCACGAAAAGCGAACTCACCGCCAGCAGCGTGTATTCAATCAGCGTCATAGTTCCACTTTGCGGCCCCCAGAGCGCGGGCTTTCAGCCCGCAGCACTGTTCGACGACGGCAGGCGTTGGCCAGAAAAGAAGCATTCCTTTTTTCGCACGCTGCCGCGGACTGGAAAACCCGCCCTCCGTCTGGAGTGGGTTCGGATATTCTCTCATAACTGTGGCGGCTCTTCCGCCAGCGCGCACGGTGCGAGAATCGCGTCGGTCATGCCATGCACAATCTTTTTGTCCGCCGGCACCAACGTCGCCAGCACGCCGCCGAGCTGCGTCCGCGCCGCGTCGCCTTCGCCGCTCACAAAATAATACGGACACAATCGCGCGCGCGCCGGCATCGTCTTCAATTCGTCCGCCTCGAAGTCATACCACCGCGCTGTCACCGTCTTCGGTTTCTCGAAACGCTGGAGCACATACGGCGACAGCGGAAACTCCGTCAGCGCCTTGTCCACGGCCGCGCTCCATTCCCCCTGCGGCAAATCACTGCCCAGATACACGCCGCGCGCGCCCCAGGCTTCCGCTGAAAATCCCGACACTTTCAAAATCAAATCCCGCTCGCGCTGCGACAACGATTTCAACTGCTCCCAGTTCGTCAGCTCCAGTCCGGGAATCGCCGCGTGCGGCGGCAGCGGCGCCGGGTCGAGCACCCACGAATACGGCACCAGCGGCAGCAGCCGCTTGAAGAATCCCTCGCCCAGCGCCTGCCGCCAGACCTCGCGCAGGTTGCGATTCCACAACAGCGCGAAGAGCAGCTTCTCCTCGAAGATGGTTTTCGGCGGCGGCGTCACGCGAATCTTCTTCTCCGCCGCGAGGGAAAAAATCTGCTCGGCGTTCGGCACGTTCGCGAGATCGAACAGCTCGAAGAACCGATACACGGCGTCGCCTTCCTGGAAACTGTTGAACTCTGAACTTTGAACTTTGAACTTTGGACTCCCGAGCTGCGCCGCCATCCATTCCATCTCGGGCCGATACGTCGCCGATTCCTCCGACACCACGATGTGAACCTGCGCCGCACTTCCGAAGATGCTCTCGAACCCACGCAACATTCCGTCCGCCCCGCCGATGACTTCTCGGCTTTTGCCCTCTGCCTTCTGCCCTCTGCTTTCTGAGTAAGTCTTGTTCAACCACGCCGTCAGTCCGATGCCGCCCGGCACGCTGTCCAGTTCCGTGATGGCGAAACCTTTTTCCGTGAGCATGAGGTCCGGACGGATGACGCGCGGCAGCTCGTTCTTGAACGCCGCCGAGCGCTGACGCTCGATCAATCCCGCCGGCTTGCCCGCCTCCAGCAATTCCGCGATCCACCTCGGCTGCTTCCCATCCACGCTCTGGCGATAGAGCTGGTTCACACCGCGATAAAATTGCAGCGACACGCGCCCCAGCCAGTTCAGTTCCTCCACCTGCGCCGCGCTCAACAGAAATGGCTCCGGCGAAATCCGCCACGACATTCCCGCAAACAACCCCTCCTTCGGCATCGCCTCGCGCACGAATTGCGCCCGCGCCTTCGCCGCCGAAATTTCCGCCGCTGATGCTGTTTCGCTCCCGTTCACGCGCGCGATGATACGGGACTCAGTCACAAGCGCAAACTCGGGCGGCCACATCTCAGGGAGCGCGGTGAACTTCTGCCTGCAGGATTTGGCGCGGCGTGGAAAGTGATGCTGTTGCCGCAGGCGGCAGGTTGATCCAAAGCGTCGGGGTCGCGCTACGCCCGCACCTGTCCCGTGCCGTAGCCCAGCCACCGGTAAGTCGTCAGCTCGTCCAGACCCATCGGGCCGCGCGCGCCCACTTTGTCGGTGCTGATGCCGATCTCGGCACCCATGCCGTATTCGCCGCCATCGGTGAAGCGGGTGCTGGCGTTCCAATAGACCGCCGCGGAATCCACTTCGGCGAGGAACTTCTGCGCGGTGCCCTCGTTGCGCGTGACGATGCTGTCCGAGTGCGCCGAACCGTAGGTGCTGATGTGGTCAATGGCTTGTTGCACGCCCTCCACGACGCGGACGTTGAGGATGTAATCGTTGTATTCCGTGGACCAGTCCTGCTCGGTGGCGGGCTGGAGGCGGAGTTGAGATTTGAGAGATGAGAGTTGAGAGAGCGAGGCGTCGTCGCAGCGCAGCTCCACGTTCTTCTCGTTCAACCGCGTGGCGATGGCGGGAAGAAACTTCGCGGCCACGGCCTGATCCACGAGCAGTGTTTCCATCGCATTGCACACGGCGGGGCGCTGGACCTTGGCGTTCATCACGATGTTCTCGGCCATCACCAAATCCGCCTCGCGATCCACGAAGACGTGGCAGACGCCTTTGTAGTGTTTGATCACCGGCACCTTCGAGCAATCGGTCACGGCGCGGATCAGTCCCTCGCCACCGCGCGGCATGCAGAGGTCCACGTATTGCGTGAGCGAAAGCAGTTCCTTGATGGCGTCGCGATCCGTGGTGGCGACGACCTGGATGGCGTGCGCGGGGAAGGTGCCGAGCGTCGCACGTCCCGCCTCGACCATGGTCTGCGCGATGATTTGATTGGAGTGCATGGCCTCCTTGCCGCCGCGCAGAATCGTCGCGTTGCTCGACTTGAAGCACAGGCTGGCCGCGTCGGCGGTGACGTTGGGTCGCGACTCGTAAATGATCACGACGACGCCGATGGGCGAAGAAATTTTCTTGAGGCGCAAGCCGTTCGGGCGCGTGCGTTCGTCGAGAACTTTGCCAATCGGGTCGGGCAGGGCGGCCACTTCGCGCAAGCCGTGCGCCATCCTGGCGATGCGTTTGTCGTCGAGCTTCAAGCGGTCGAGCATCGCGGTGCTGAGGCCGAGAGACGCGCCGGTTTGCATGTCCTTCGCGTTCGCGGCTTTGATGGCTTCGGCGTTTTTCTCCAGCGCCTCGGCCATGGCGAGCAGGCAGCGGTTCTTCTCGTCCGTGGTCAGCTTGGCCAGTTCGCGCGACGCCGCCTTGGCCTGTTGGCCAAGCAACGTCATCTGTTCCGTCAAATTCATGCGCGCGGAAGATAGGCGAAAAAGTTGGGCTGAGAAGTGGGAACTGATTTGAACCGGCAAATCCAAGGAGGCACACGCCGCGGCATCCCTTGAACGCGCGACTGGAAAGTCTCGCGCAACGTAACGCCGACATTCCTGTCGGCAGGTGGCGAGGCTTTCAGCCTCGTCGTCCTCCGTGCCGGGGTGCGGTCGGCCAAGTTGCCGCCTTGCCTTGCCGCCGGTGCGCCGGTCAACTGGATCATGGACGAGCGACAACAACTGGGACGCGGGCGGCGGGTGCTGCGCGGAATTTTCGCCGTGCTGCTGGCCGCGCTCATCGGCGGGCTGATTTACGTCTGGGGCTTTCGCGATGTGTCGCGGCAGAACAAGCTCATCACCACGGCGGTGATGTTGATGGCGGGCTACACGGGCTTTCTGATCTGGGTGTTGCTCGCCTCGCGCTGGCCGAAGCGCGCCCGGTCGATGGTTTTTCTCGGGACGATTCTCGCCCTCATCATTTGCCGGTTCACGCTCCGCATCAGCGGGGTGAACGGCGACTTGCTGCCCATCGTCGAGTGGCGCTGGCAGAAGGCGCGGGTGGTGAGTGTGGAGAAGGTCGCGGCCACGAACGCCACGGCGTCTGTCGCGCTCACGAATCGTTATCCGCAATTCCTCGGGCCGACGCGCGACGGCGTGTTGCCCGGTCCGCTGCTCGTGCGCGACTGGAAGCAAAATCCGCCGAAGGAACTATGGCGGCACGCGGTGGGTTCCGCGTGGTCGGCTTTCGCGGTGGAAGGTTCACGCGCCATCACGCAGGAACAGCGCGGCGCGGAAGAACTGGTCATGTGCTATGACGCGCTCACCGGCGCCGCACTTTGGTCGCACGCGGATGCTTCGCGCTACGCCACGGTCATCGCCGGTGAGGGACCGCGGGCCACGCCCACGATTTCAGGCGCGCATGTTTTCACCCTCGGCGGGGCCGGGGTGTTGAACTGCCTCGAACTCGCGACCGGGAAAAAGCTTTGGAGCAAGGACACGTTGAAGGAACACAGCGCGAAAGTCCCCGAGTGGGGCGTGGCCTCCTCGCCGTTGGTGACGGAGCGCGCCGTCATTGTGGCGGTGGGTGGGAACAAGCAGTCGCTCGTGGCCTACGCTCGCGACACGGGCGCCGTGCTGTGGAAGGGCGGTCACGACGACGCGCACTGGAGTTCACCCGTGCGCGTAACCCTGGCGGGCGTGCCGCAGATTCTGATCTTCTCGCAAAACGTCACCGCGCACGACGAGCAGTCCGGCGCGGTGTTGTGGCAGTATCCTTGGAGTAATCCGTTCCCGCACGTCAGCGTGCCTTTGATGCTGACGGGCGACCGTGTGCTGGTTTCGCAAGGCTATGCGGCGGGCAGCGAATTGATCCAAATCACGCACGAGACGAACAAGTGGCGCGCGAAGCAGGTGTGGAAATCCATCCGCATGAAATCCAAGTTCGGCACGCTCATTCAACTCGATGGTTTTGTGTACGGCCTCGATGACGGCGCGCTGGCGTGTATTGACGCGGCGACGGGCGAATTGAAATGGAAAGGCGACCGCTACGGCCACGGTCAGATGATGCTGGTCGGAAAATTGATCCTGCTGATGGCGGAGAGCGGCGACATCGTCCTGCTCGAACCGAACCCCACTGAGCAACGCGAACTGACTCGCCACAAAGTCTTCACCGCCAAAACGTGGAACCCGCCCGCGCTCGCCGGAGATTTGCTGTTCATCCGCAACGACCGAGAGGCCGTGTGCCTGCGGCTGCCGGTGGCGCGTTAGAACTTCGTGAATTTCTCCAGTTCCTTCACGCGGCGATCAATGTCCGCCCGTTTCACGGTCGTGGTCTTCTTCAGACCAAAACCTTCGCAGCAAAAGCTCGCGGTCACGCTGCCGTAGATCATCGCGCGCCGGATGTTCGCATCAATGCTGCCGCGCGCGCTGGCGAGGTAGCCCATCATTCCGCCCACGAAACTGTCGCCCGCGCCCGTCGGGTCGAGGACGTTTTGCAGTGGATACGCCGGGCAGATGAAAATGCCGCCGGGCGAGGAGAGGATGGAACCGTGCGAACCTTTTTTGATGACGACATAGCGCGGTCCCATTTTGTGGATGCGTTTCAGTGCGGAGAAAACATTGTCCGTCTCGGTGAGCTGGTGCGCCTCGCTGTCGTTGAGGACGAAGCCGTCCACGCGCGGCAGCAGCTTCACAAGCGAGTCCTTCGCGATGTTCAGCCACAAGTCCATGGTGTCGGCGACGACGAACTTAGACTTGCTCATCTGGTCGAGGACGTGGTGCTGGAGCTGCGGCGCGATGTTGGCCAGCAGGACGTAGGGCGACTTCTGGTAGCTGGCCGGGAGATGCGGCGTGAACTTCTCGAAGACCCCCAGCTCGGTGAGCAGCGTGCGGCGGTGGTTCATGTTCACCTCGTATTCCGCGCTCCAGTGGAAGGTCTGTCCGTCTTCGACCTGCAAGCCTTCGAGATCAATTTTGTGCCGGCGGTAGAGCGAGAGATACTTCTTGGGAAAATCTTTTCCGACCACGCCCACGAGCTTGACCGGCGAGAAGAAGCTGGCCGCGACCGCCGCATGGCTGGCCGAACCGCCCAGCAGGCGCGGGTTTTCCCCCTTGGGGGTCTTGATGGAATCGAGGGCCGTGGAACCGACAATGAGAACGCTCATGAATCAAAAAGTGCGCTGTTAATTTGTGTTGCTAGAAAACAAGAGCGCGGAACTTAGGCATTCACCCTGTGGCTGGCAAGCCCGGCGGCGGGCCGTTTCACCGGGAAAATTTCCTGATCACCCGGCTCGACAGCGGAAAAACGTGCGGGTCAACTGGCCGTGCCCAAGATGCCCATCACATTCCAAATTGACCCCGCGCGCCGCTGGCTGGAGATGAAGGTCACGGGCGTGATCTCGATGGAGGAATCCGCCGCGTCCTTGCGGCAGCTTTTCGCCCACCCGGATTATCACGACGATCTCTGCGGCATCGTGGACTGCCGCGAGATGGCGAACCTGCTGAACGTGACGGAGCTGCGCGGACTCGCGGACATCCAACTGACGCGGCCCGGCCCGGTGTGGCGCTCGCGGCGCGCGGTGGTGGTCAGCTCGCCGGAACTTTACGGCACGGCGCGATTGTTCACTGTCTTCGCCGAGGCCAGCGCGGTGCAGTTCAGCATCTTCTACAACTACGAGGCGGCGTTGCAGTGGGTGAAGGGGTTTTGAATTCCGCCCCGGCGCGCGGACATTCCTGTCCGTAGCAAGCCACGGGGAATGCGAAGGGCTGATTTTGTCGGAGGGCTGCCCCGTCGGAAATTCAGCCTGCCCGCCGTTCGCACCTTGCTACTTCGGCATCTCTTTTTCCTTCCCCGCCTCCGCCGCCACGATCTGCTGCTCCATCGCCTTCTTCCACTCGTCGCCGAGTTCCTGGACGGTTTTACCCGTCAGCGTTTTCCAAAGCTCCTCATGGTATTTGCTCTGACGTCCGGCGGCGTTGAGTTTTACGACGAGGTTGGTGTCGTAGGTCGTCGAGGCCCAGTTGAGAAAATTTCCCGTCACGCGGTAGCTCGCGTCGTAACGCGCGCGTTCCAGATTGCGCCGCGTGATTTCCGCACCCTTCGTTTGCGGCTCGTAAATAAACCAGCGGATGTAATCGGAAATGCCTTCCACCAGCCAGCCGGGCATTCGCGTGTAATTCGTGTCGCCGCCGCCGCGCCGTCCGCCGCCGCCGTAACGCTGCACGAGATGCACCATCTCATGCACGGTCGAGCCAAGCGCCTCGCGCTTCAGCTCGCGCCGGAACCAGCCCGCGTTGCAATTCATCGTCCCGCCCCCCGCCGACGCCGGCACGCCCGCCATGTCGTTGCGGAAAAGAATCGTGATGTTCGTCGTGGGTTTGAAACCTTCGCTCGGCAGCAGCTCCACCAGCTTTGGATACCATTCGAGAATCACCGGACGCAGTTGCGCGTCGGCCCAGTCCGTGAGGTCCGGCGCGACCGTGGTGTTGATCGTGAAATGATACTGGCCGTCCGCCGTGGAAAAACTTTTCGTGATGGGCGTGACGCTCTCCTCTCCGCCCGTGGCCTCGACGAGTTCCGGCCCGTGGCTATCGATCACATCAATCTCGCTGAAGAACGTGTTGCCAAAACGATCCGTGGCCGACGTGGGCGCGATGTCGAGGAGAAGGTAACGATACTTGCCGAGCGCGCCGCTCGAATCAGAAATGCTCGCGCCGTACTGCCCGCCGCCGTCGCCTTCCTTCGGGCGCGTGTCCACGTTGGTCACGAAGGTCCAGCCGGTCTGCTCCAGGTCGGGCATTGCGCCGCGCTTCGGCGTCGGTTCAAAACCCTCCTGTCGCCCGGTGCTGGCGTAGAGATGGTACACCTGCGGTCCGCGTGAACCGCCGTGCCACGAGTAGGTGTTGACCTGCTTGATTTCAATCACGCTCCCGAGATCGATCTGAATGCGCCCGCCCGCCGTGCCGGCGGTGAAGAAAAAATTCGCGGCCGGCTGATCCCCGGTGGTGGCCAGCCATCCGTCGTGCAGTTGGGCCAGCGAGCCGCCGTTCGCATCGCGCACGCCGTCCACGAGGGTGAACTTCGCGGTCGTGGCCGCGTCGTTCTTCGCGGGCGCGGGCACGCCGTCGAATTTGTGCCGCGCGCTCGCGCTGTCACCAGGATTGCGCGCGATGGAGATTTTAATTTCTGCGCGCGCGGCGAGCGTGAGCGCGAGAGAGCACGCTGCGCCGAGGAAAAATATTTTCAATTTCATACCGTCTTTGGTCTGTGCGCTGAGGCTAGGCGGCGATCTTCTTGAAGCAACGGGAAATTCTGGCCGTGTCCTCATTTGGCGGAGCGCGGGCTTTCCAGCCCGCAGCAACGTTCGCAGGCACGAGCGAGTCGGAACTTGCGGACCCGGCTCTCCATTTCACGTTGCTGCGGACTGGAAACTCCGCGCTCCTTCACTCCATCTTCTGCGCCGGCATCTTCAGCGGGAACAGTCCGGGACAGCACCCGAACGTCTCGTGAAACACCGAGCTGAAATGGCTCAGGCTGTTGTAGCCCACGGTCATCGCCGCCTCGGTCACGTTGCACTGGCCGGTCTTGAGCAGTTCCGCCGCGCGCTCCATCCGCACCTGCCGGATAAATTGTTGAATGGTCATTCCCGTTTGCTGTGAGAACTGACGGCTCAGGTAAAACGTGCTGCACCCGACCGTCTTCGCCAGTTCGTCGAGCGTGGGCGGTTCGGCGAGGCGCTGGCGCAAAATGTCCTGGGCGCGCGCCACGCGATCCCGTGCGGCCCGTTGCGCGCGTGTGCAAAACATTTCGCCGCCCGGCGGGCGGAAGAAAACATGCGTCGCCACCTCCAGCGCCTTGCAGCGAAACCACACGCCCTGCGCCGGGGTGAACACCGGGCAATGCCGCAGGCTGTCCACGAGTTGCAGCAACGAAATCGGCAGTCGCTCGGGCGTTTGCACGAAGGAAGCCTTCGCCTCCCCACGCACCACGGCCCGCACTTGATCGTGCAGGGCCGCCTCCTGATCGCAAAAATTCTCCCGCAAAAAATCCGGCGACAACTCCACGGTGATGAACCGGTGCGCCTCGCCCGCGCGTCGAATCGCGCGCAGCGGCGGCGTGCCTTGATAATAAAACGACAGCGCGCCCGGCGGCAGGTCCGTGGTCTTCCCACCGCACTCGATGCGCCCGGTGCCTTCGAGGTTCACGCACAGTTCGAGGCTGCCGGGATGAAAGCTCGCCGCCCAGTCGAGTTCCTTCGGCGGGGAAAATTCGTGCCACTCGAAGCTGAACCCGAGTTCGCGATAATTGCCGAAGAGCGGACGCCAGCCCGCGCCCACCGCACGCCACGCGGGGGCTTCGCCAAACGGCTCGCCGTTCGTCCGCGCTTTCATCTCTGACCGGAGTGCTGGCATCGGCGGGAAGTGTTGGACACGTCCGGTGGGAAGGCAAGGGGGCGCATCTTTCCGGAGGCAGTCCCGGCCAGGTCAGTGCAAGCGGCGGCTCCCCAACGCTGGATCAAATAGATAAATCTTCCGGACGCACTTCCAGGCACTCGTCCTGATCCTCCCAGATCACGGCGGGGTAAATCTCCAGCAATTTTGGCGCGAGCGAACGGGCGACAAAGGCGAGCAAATCCTCGGCGTCTTCGGCGGCGTCTTCCAAGTCATCCTGATAACTCTTCGCGCGTTTCTGTTTCTCGTCATCCCAGTGGGACACGGCGTGGACGGGCGCGTAATCATCGGCCCACTGGGCGAGTTCGCTGCGCAGCGGCTCGGGGATTTCGGAAAATTCCACCGGCGTGCCGCCGCAATGCACGCAGCCGAGTCC
>JAYVNY010000277.1:0-10716 GCA_043758205.1 Akkermansia sp. | reverse complement strand
CTCCCGATTGATGACTCCGACATGGGCTGCTCCTGCATCGGCGCAAAGTGTGAAATTCGCGAAGCGTGGAAACGGCAGATTGCCACCATTGAAATCGCGGCGGACGACGCCATCACGGACGACGGGCAGGAGACGTGGAATCTGCTCACCGCGCGCGGCATCACGAACGTGATTCTCGCGGGCGTGCATTTGAACATGTGCGTGCTGGGCCGCCCCTTCGCCATCCGCCAACAGGTTTATCTCGGCAAGAACGTGGCGCTCATGCGCGACCTGACGGACACCATGTACAATCCCGAGCGGCCGCCCGGCGTGGATCATTTCACCGGCACCGCCCTCGTGATCGAGCACGTCGAGAAACACTGGTGCCCGACCTTCACGAGCGCGGACCTCACGGGGAAAAAGCCGTTTCGTTTCAGCGAGGAGAGACGAATCACGAAACCTTGAGCGAGCCGCGCCCGCCCGAAAACTCACAACCCTTTCATCACTCGCGCCGCCGCCTGCACCGTGTGCTCGATGTCTGCGCCCGTGTGCGCGGTGGACAAAAAGCCCGCCTCGAATTGCGACGGCGCGAGATACACGCCCGCGTCCAGCATTCCGTGAAAGAACTTCGCAAAGCGCGACCGGTCGGCGTGCATGGCGTCGGCTAGATTGTGAACCGGCTGATCCGTGAAGTAGCTGCAGAACATGGAGCCGCAGCGGTTGAAGGTCACGGGCACGTTCGCCGACTTGGCGGCGGCGCGCATTCCGGCTTCAAGCTGTGCGCCGATTTCTTCGAGCCTGGCGTGCGCGTGAGTCGTCGTGAGTTCTTCCAAGGCCGCGAGGCCCGCCGCCATGGCCAGCGGATTGCCGCTCAACGTCCCGGCCTGATACACGCCACCGAGCGGCGCGAGGCAGTCCATGATGTCCGCGCGCCCTCCAAACGCACCGACCGGCAAACCACCACCGATGATTTTCCCAAAGCACGACACGTCCGGCGTGATGCCGAATCGTTCCTGCGCCCCGCCCGGCGCGAGTCGGAAGCCCGTCATCACTTCATCGAAGATCAGCAACGCGCCATGCTCGCTGGTGATGCGGCGCAGAAATTCCAAGTAACCCGGCTTGGGCAGATACAGCCCCGCGTTTCCCGGCACCGGCTCCACGATGATGCCGGCGATGGCTCCGCGATTCGCCTCAAACACCGCGCGCACCGACGCCTCGTCATTGAACGGCGCCACAATCGTGTGCTGCGTGAAACTGGCCGGCACACCAAGACTGTCGGGATGGCCGAAGGTGAGCGCGCCCGAGCCAGCCTTCACCAGCAACGAATCCACATGCCCGTGATAAGAGCCGTCGAACTTGAGGATTTTGTCGCGCTTCGTGAAGCCGCGCGCGAGGCGGATGGCGCTCATGCACGCCTCGGTGCCGGAGCTGCACATCCGCACCTTCTGCACGCTCGGCACGGCGGCGCAGACGAGTTTCGCCATCGTGACTTCGAGCGGATTGGGAATGCCGAAGCTCGTCCCCTGCTCGGCCGCTGCCTGCACGGCGCGAATGATTTTCGGATGGGCGTGCCCTAGAATCGCTGGCCCCCAAGTGCCGACGTAATCCACGTAGTCGTTGCCATCTACATCGAACACATGCGAGCCACTGGCGCGGTTAACGAAGAACGGCGTCCCGCCCACCGCGCGAAACGCGCGCACCGGCGAGTTCACGCCGCCGGGGATGTACTTCAACGCCTCGGCAAACAACGCTTCGGACTTTGCTCGTGAAACCATGCCGGGAGCAAAAGCGGAAAGGCGAGAGGCGGAAATGAAAAAATGACGGAGGACGAATGGTCCGGGCCGCGCGCGGACCCGGCGGGCTTCTCAACTTGCTTCGTCCATCAACTTTGGATCGCCAATCCACGTCACAGTTCCCGGCTGAATGAACGGCAGCACCCGCCGCATCTCGGGGATGAACAAGGCCAGCGTCGGCCAGTCATTGCTGAAAGCGCGGACGATGAGCAGGCCCATTTGATAGCGCCCGATGAATTGCTGGGAAGGAATGGCTTTGTCCGTGGTCAGCAGCACGTCCCAGCTTCCCTCCATCGCGCGCAACAACCGTCCGTTCTTCAGCCCGGAAAAACCTTCTCTCCCAACTGTGGAAACAGTGTGACCGGACAGATGCCTGGCGAGGCGGACGGGAACGCATTCATCCAGCAGCACGCGCATCGGGGTCGTGGACTTAAGAATGAGCCAGCAGTTCCCGACCGGCGCTTTGGATGGCGGCCACCGCCTGCTCGCGTTTCACGGTGGGAAAATCTTCCAAAAACTCCGCCATCGTGTCGCCCGCCGCCACGTAATCGAACAGTGTCTGCACCGGCACGCGGGTTCTCCGGAAGCAAGGCGTGCCGCCCAGCCGCTCCGGGTCGGTCCACAGAAACGATTCGTTCATGGCGGCATTATCCGTGAATTTGATTTTCATTCAACACCCGTCTGGGTTCCATTCCCGCGATGGAACAACGCACGCTCACGCTCGGACATTCGCCGGACCCGGACGACGCCTTCATGTTTTACGCGCTCGCCAAGGATTTGATTCCCACGCACGGCTTTCGCTTTGAGCACATTCTCCAGGACATTCAGACGCTCAACGAACGCGCCACGCGCGGCGAACTCGACATCTCCGCCATCAGCATCCACGCCTACGCCTACGTCTGCGATCAGTACGCGCTGCTCCCCAGCGGCGCGAGCATGGGCGACGGCTATGGCCCCATGCTCGTGGCGAAGCGGAAGTTTTCCCGCGAGGAAATCCTGCGAAAGAAAATCGCCGTGCCCGGCACGATGACGAGTGCCTTTCTCGCGCTGCAACTGTGGCTCGGAAAACCGGGGAAGGAGTTCGACTTCATCGTGGTGCCCTTTGATCAAATCTTTGCCGCCGTGCGCGACGGACGTGCGGACGTGGGACTGATCATTCACGAGGGTCAACTCACTTATCAAAACGAGGGACTTGTGCTGTGCTGCGATCTCGGCGTGTGGTGGGGAGAGGAGAATGACGGGCTGCCGCTCCCGCTCGGCGGCAACGTGATTCACAAACGCTTCGCGCCCGAGGTGCGGAAGAAAATTTCCGACACGCTCACCGCCAGCATCCAGTTCAGCCTCGACCGCCGCGCCCAGGCCGTGCAGCACGCGCTGCAATACGCGCGCGACATGGGCCGCGAACTCGCGGACCAGTTCGTGGGCATGTACGTGAACCACTGGACGCTCGACTACGGCGAGAAGGGCCGCGAATCCATCCGCCGCTTCCTGCGCCGCGCCCACGAACGCGGGTTGACGCCCCGCGCGCCCGAGCTGGAATTTGTGGTCTGAGCGAACGGGCACCGCCCCCGTCTTACGGCTTGGCTCCCTTCAGCACCGGCTCCAGCACCGCCCACACGTTCTGCGCCACGATTTTGTGGCCTTCAGGATTTGGGTGAATGCGATCCGGCTGGTTCAGCTCGGCTTTGCCGCCCACGCCCTCGAGCACGAAGGGGATCAACGCCGTCTTCTGAGACTTCGCCACGTCGGCGAACAGTGCGCGGAACTTCCTCGTGTAGTCCGCTCCCATGCTCGACGGCATCTGCATTCCGGCGAGGATGATTTTCACGTCAGGATATTTTTCGCGCGCGAGGGTGATGATCTTTTCCAAGTTCGCGCGCGTGTCCTCCGGCGCGAGTCCGCGCAAGCCGTCGTTGCCGCCCAGTTCGATGACCAGCACATCCATACGGCGCCTGAGCAGCCACGGCATCCGGCGCACGCCGCCCGCCGTGGTGTCGCCGCTCACGCCGGCATTCACGATTTCCCACGGCAGTTTTTTCTCCGCGAGCCGCTTCTGCAAAACATCCGGGAAAGATTCCCCCGCCTCCACGCCGTAACCCGCCGCGATGCTGTCGCCCAACACCACGATCGTCCGCTGCACGGTCTCGGCTGCAAAAACCAAAACGCCCATCGTCAGCCAGCACGCCAGCGCCGGAAAAAAACGTGTGTGCGACTTTTCATGCGAACCATTCATTCCGCGAGCTTCGTTCAAAATGTTGTTGCCGGCCAGTGCCAGTCATGAGCGCGTGGCGTTAAGTAGCTTCTCATCGCATCTTTTGCCAAAGGTAACCCCACCCCGTAGGCTGGCGCCGATGAGGTTCAAAGTTTTCAGCCAGGTGAGTTACGTCATGGCCGGCCCGTCCACGCTCATGGTCAACGTCCACGCCTTGCGGAACGGCGCGCAGAAGATCGAGCGCGAGTCCTTCACCGTGGAACCGCCCGTGCCGTGCGAAGAATTTGTGACCGGGTCAGGCCAGAACCGTTTCGTCCGCATTGAAACCGGCACGGTGACAGAACTGAAGCTCACCTACTGCGCCACGGTGACAACGCAGGTGCGGTTGATTCCGATGGAGAAGCTGGCGGCCCAGCACGTCGGTGGCCTCGACCGCAAGGTCATCCCTTTTCTTTATCCCAGCCGCTACTGCCAGTCAGACAAACTCGGTCGCCTGGCCTTCAGTAAATTTGGCAAGCCGGTGCATCCCTTCGAGAAGGTCACGGCCATCACCCATTGGATTTACAAGAACGTGGAATACCTGAGCGGGAGCACGAACTGGCAGACCTCGGCCTACGACACCGTGACGGAGCGCGCGGGCGTGTGCCGGGATTTCGCGCATCTCGGCATCGCGCTCTGCCGCGCGCTGAACATTCCCGCGCGCTACTTCGCAGGCTACGCGCATCAGCTTCAGCCGCCGGATTTTCATGCCTGCTTCGAGGCGTGCATCGGCGGCGTCTGGCTGATTTTTGATCCAACGAAGCTCGCGCCGTTGAACGGCCTGGTCCGCATTGCCCAAGGCCGCGATGCGGCGGATGCGGCGGTGGCCACCATCTTTGGTCCGGCGAGTGCGACGGCGGTGACGGTGACTTGCGAGCCGGACGAACCGGGCTTCATGCCGCTGACGCCGGCGCAATTGGCGCACAAGGGAGTTTGTCTCGACGCGCCGTAGCCGCTCGCCCGCCATGTCTCACCTGCGCATCATCCACGACACACGTTATCTCTACACGCGCCCCATGCGCTTCGGGACGCATCGGCTCGTCCTGCGTCCGCGCGAAGGCCACGACCTGCAAGTCGAGCGCATGACGCTCCTGATCGAGCCGACGTTCGCGCTCGAATGGAGCCGGGACGTGTTCGGCAATTCCGTGGCCACGGTGGAATTTCTCGGGGAAGGCGCGGAGTTGAAAATAATCAGCCAGGTGGACATTCGACTCGGCGCGAGGCCGAGGCTCGCCGAGCGCGGCCGCGGCGCGGTCAGTTATCCGCCGGTGTATGACGAACTGGAACTCACCGTCGCGGGCGCGTACCTCGTTTCCATTTATCCGGAGGAACGCGATCCCGTCGCCGCGTGGGCCTGGAACGCGCTTCGTTCCACCGCCGCCACCGATGCCGAGGCGATGGTCGCGACCTTGAATGAAACCGTGCACCGGCAGATCGGTTATCAACTGCGCGAAGAGAAAGGCGTCCAGCGCCCGCTCGAAACGCTCGCCAAGGGCACCGGCTCCTGCCGCGACCTGGCGACCTTGCTCATGGAAGCCTGCCGCGCGCTGGGCATCGCGGCGCGTTTCAGCAGCGGCTATCTCGACTGCCCCGCCTCGCTGGCTGGACGCGCCTCCACGCACGCGTGGGCGGAAGTGTATCTGCCCGGCCGCGGCTGGACGGGCTTCGATCCGACGCTCGGCGAACAAACCAGCGCCAAGCACATCGCCATCGGCGTGAGCAATCATCCTCGTGGCGTCATGCCCATCTCCGGGCGTTTCTTCGGATCGAGCGCCGACTATCTCGGGATGAAAGTGTCGGTGAAATTTGAAGCGGAACCGTCGGACGCCCTCCAGCATTTGACGTAACGAGGCGCGACGAAAGCGCGGGCGGGGCGCGGGCGCGGGGCTGGGCGCGTCCTTCGAGCCGGCCCGCAAAAATCACTTGCGAGAAATTCGCGCGCCCCTGACAGAAGGGCCGCGTGACAACGACAAACGAAAATGGTGCGGGCGCGATCCTGGAGGCGCGCAATCTCACGCGCACTTACACCAGCGGCGGGCGCAGTCTCACGGTGCTGGACAGCGTGAGCTTTCGACTCGCCCGGCGCGCGACCTGCGCCATCGTCGGCCCCTCCGGCAGCGGCAAGACCACGCTGCTCGGTCTGTGCGCGGGACTCGATTCACCCACGGACGGCTCGGTCTGGATCAATGGCGTGTCGCTCAACGAGTTGAACGAGAACGAGCGCGCGCTGCTGCGCAATCAGCGCACCGGGTTCGTCTTCCAGAATTTTCAACTGCTCCCGAATCTCACCGCGCTGGAGAACGTGATGATCCCCGCCGAGTTGCGCGGCGAGCGCGGCGTGGGTGAACGCGCGAAGCAGCTTCTCGCCCGCGTCGGTCTCGGAGCGCGCCTCGATCACTATCCCTCGCAACTCAGCGGCGGCGAGCAGCAGCGCGTGGGGCTGGCGCGCGCGTTCATCAATCGCCCGCAGATTCTTTTCGCCGACGAACCCACGGGCAATCTCGACGCCGAGACCGCCGCGCGCGTCGTGGATTTGATCTTCGAATTGAACGCGGAACTCGACACCGCGCTGGTGCTGGTGACGCATGACTTGGAACTGGCGCGACGGACGGATCGCATTTTGCGCCTGCGCGGCGGGCGGGTGGTCGAAGACACGGCGGTGGTGCTGGCGAAATGAGCGTATGAAATGGCTCCTGCTCATGGCCTGGCGCGACAGCCGGCGCAGCCGCCGCAAGCTGCTCCTCTTCTCCATGTCCATCGTGCTCGGCATCGCCGCGATGGTGGCCATTGGTTCGTTTGGAAAAAATCTGGAGCAGGCCGTCGAGCAGCAGACCAAGGCGCTGCTCGGCGCGGACCTGATGGTGCAGTCGCGCGATGATTTCAACGAACGCCAGCGCGCCGCGCTCGACGGTCTCGGCGACGCACAGTCCGAGCAAACGCTGTTCTCCTCGATGGTGTTGTTTCCCAAAACCCAAGGCACGCGCCTCGGGCAAATCGTCGGTCTGCGAGGAGATTTTCCCTACTACGGTTCTGTCGAGACGCAGCCCGCCGACGCGTGGGCGAAATATAAACGCGGCGAAGGCGCGCTGGTCGAAGCGACGTTGCTGCACCAATTCGGCGCGCAAGTCGGCGACACGGTGAAGATTGGCGAACTGACGGTGCCCGTCGTTGGCGCGCTGCTGAAAGTGCCGGGAGATAACGAGATGTTTGCCAGCCTCGCGCCGCGCGTGTTCCTTCGGATGGAGAAACTTTCCGAGACGAAGCTGCTCGGTGAAACCAGCCTCGCGCGCTACCGGCGCTTCATCCGTTTCCCGAGCGAAGCCGCGTTGCAGACGGCGCTGAAAGTGTTGCGTGACTACGGCGAGAAAGGCGAACCGCTCGGCGTGCGGCTCGACACCGTGGAGGAACGCAAAGCCGACCTCGGCGACGCGATGACGAACCTGTATCGCTTCCTGAATCTCGTGGGCTTCATCGCGCTGCTGCTCGGGGCCATCGGCATCGCCAGCGCCATTCAAGTGCATGTGCGGCAGCGGCTGGATTCCGTCGCCATCCTCCGATGCCTCGGCACGACGGCGAGTCAGGCGTTCACCATTTATTTGCTGCAAGGCGCGGCGCTCGGACTCGCGGGCGTCGTGGCGGGCGCGGGACTCGGCATTCTGTTGCAACAGTTTTTGCCGCTGGCGTTCAAGGACTTGATTCCCATCGAGGTGAAGTTCGCGCTCGACTGGATCGCGGTGGCGCGTGCGGCGGGACTGGGCTTTGGCATCTGCATGTTGTTCGCGCTGCTGCCGCTGCTCCAGGTGCGGAACGTTTCGCCGCTCGCGGTTTTTCGCCGCGACCTGGAGCCGCCCTCACGCCGTGATCCGTGGCTCTGGTTTGTTTATCTCGCCATCGCGGCGGGCGTCGTGGGCTTCGCCATTTCACAGTCGAACGACTGGAGGATGGGAGTCGGTCTCGCGGCGGGCTTGGGCGGCGCGCTGCTGCTCCTGCTCGGCGTGGCGCGCGCCGTGATCTGGAGCGTGCGGCGTGTGACGCGCGCGTCGTGGCCGTTCGTCTGGCGGCAGGGACTGGCCAGCCTGCATCGTCCGAACAACCGCACGCTGCTGCTCATGGTCTCGCTCGGTCTCGGCACGTTTCTCATTCTCACGCTGTACCTCGTGCAGTATTCGCTCGTGCGGCAGTTGCAGCCCGACGCCAGCGGCGACCGCCCCAACGCGCTGCTCTTCGACGTGCAGGCGGACCAGCGCGACGGCGTCGCCGCCGTGCTGACGAATAAAAATCTTCTCGTGCTCGACTCGTCACCCGTCGTGACCATGCGGATCAAATCCGTGAAAGGCGTGGCCGCGTCCGAGCTCATCAAAGGCCGGCAAAAGAGCGACCGCTGGGCGTTCCGTCGCGAGTATCGCTCCACGTATCGCGACCATCTCGCCAGCACGGAGGAATTGATCTCGGGCGCGTGGATCAAAACGTCTTCCTCCACGAACGCTGTGATTCCCATCTCGCTCGAACAAGGCATCGCCAAGGAACTCGCCGTCGGTCTCGGCGACGAAATCGTGTTCGACATCCAGGGCATCCCGATGAAAACGCGGGTGGCCAATCTGCGCCGCGTGGACTGGCGGCGGTTGCAGGCGAATTTCTTCGTCGTGTTCCCAACGGGTGTGCTGGAGGACGCGCCGGGATTTTTCATCATCACCACGCGCGTGCGCGACAGCGAGGAATCCGCCGCGCTGCAACGCGCCGTGGTGCAGCGCTACCCGAACGTCTCGACGATTGACTTCACGCTGGTGCTGCGCGTGGTCGAGGGCATCGTCGGGAAAATTTCCTACGCCATCCAGTTCATGGCGCTGTTCACGGTCTTCACGGGCGTCATCCTGCTCATCACAGCGGTGTTGAACACGCGCTTCCAGCGGTTGCGCGAGAGCATTCTGCTCCGCACGCTCGGCGCGTCATCGGGCCAGTTGCAAAAGATTCAACTGATCGAATTTCTGATGCTCGGCGTGCTGGCGAGCGCGACCGGCATTCTGCTGGCCGTGGGCGCGCAGTGGCTGCTGACGAAGTTTGTGTTCAAGGTCGGTTTCTCTCTGCCCGTCGCCCATCTGCTGCTCGCGGTGGTCATCAACTCCGCGCTCACCGTCGTCATCGGCCTCACCGCCGGGCGCTCCGTGGTGAAACGTCCGCCGCTGGAAATCCTGCGCGCGGAAGGTTAAAGGCCCGTCCCGGCGGGCGAAGCGCAGGCTCACACGTCCGTTCGTGCAAGCGGCAATCCAGTGGCTCCCCCGAGCAAAATGACGTGAAATCCTAATGGCATCGCCCGGCCGATCACCGCCGCCATGAAAAAAGTAAACAACGCATCCGACGAAGCAGGCAAAGCCGGATGGATTCTGCTCTGGCTGCTCGGCGTGCCGATCCCGGTGTTGCGGCTGTTCTTTCTCTTGCGTGGTTGCACCTGAGCGAAGAATTTGACTGCGAACAGACGGAGAAAACCAAAACAAAAAATCTTATGAAACAATGGATTGTGCTGCCGATGATCGTGTCCACCCTCGTGCTCACGGCGGGCTGCGAAAAGGGCACCGGCGAAAAAGTGGGTGAAAAATTAGACAACGCCGCCGAGAAAACCGGCGAAGTACTCAAGAACGCTGCGGACAAGACCGGCGACGCCTTGAAGACGGCGGGCGACAAATTGAAGGAGACGGCGAAGTAACATTCGGTCCGGTCCCTTCGGCGGAGCGGTGCCAGGCACCGCTCCGTTTTTTTGTCGCCAGATGGATCAAACATTTGCGGCTTGCCGCTGCGCAAGGCTCGGCATACGACAGGCGCATGAACCGCCGCCAATTTCTCAAGTCGAGCACGCTCACGTCTTTTGCCATCGCCGCCGCCCCGACCTTCGCCGCCGAATTCGGCGACCTGAAGAAGCGCGTCGGACTCATCGGCACGGGCTGGTATGGCAAGGTGGATTTGCTCCGCCTCATCCAGGTCGCGCCGGTCGAAGTCGTCTCGCTCTGCGATGTGGACAAGAAGCAGTTGAATGACGCCGCCGACATCGTCGCCTCGCGCCAGAAGTCCGGGAAGAAGCCGCGCCTCTACGCTGACTACCGCGAGATGTTGAAAGAGAAGGACCTCGACGTGGTGCTCGTCGGCACGCCGGACCACTGGCACGCGCTCACGATGATCGACGCGGTGAATTCTGGGGCGGACGTGTATTGCCAGAAACCCACCAGCGTGGATGTCATCGAGAGTCAGGCCATGCTCGCCGCCGCGCGCAAATACAACCGTGTGGTGCAAATCGGCACGCAGCGCCGCAGCACGCCGCATCTCATCGAGGCGCGCGACCGCGTGATCAAAGCCGGACTGCTCGGGAAAATTTCCCACGTCGAAATCTGCTGCTACTACCAGATGCGGTCGCGCGACGCCTCGCCCGCTTCCGGCACGCCGCCCGAGACGCTTGACTACGAGACGTGGGCCGGGCCCGCACCGAAATTGCCCTACCACAAAGTCATGCACCCGCGCGGCTGGCGCGCCTTCATGGAATATGGGAACGGCATCGTCGGCGACATGTGCGTGCACATGCTCGACATGACGCGCTGGATGCTCGACCTCGGGTGGCCCACGCGCGTGAGCTCCACCGGCGGCATTTTCGTGGACAAGAAAAGCAAGGCGAACATCAGCGACACGCAGTCGGCGACGTTCGAGTTC
>JAYVNY010000276.1:0-16367 GCA_043758205.1 Akkermansia sp. | reverse complement strand
TTGCGGAAGGCCTGGTTCGGCACGTTCAGGCGTGGGAAGCGCAGAATGCGGTCGCCGAGCTTTTCACCCGGCCCGCGCGCGGCTCGTGCCAGTTGCTCCTCGGTGTCCGCGTCTTGCGAGTCGAAGCCATGACCGGTCGTCACGAGCAAATCTTCGTAGCCGTCCAGGTCCACATCGAGGAACGCGGGACACCACGACCATTCGCTGGCGTGCAGTCCGGCCAGCTGCGCGATCTCGGCGTAGGTGCCGTCACCGCGATTCAGGAAGAGCGTGTTGCGCTCGGTCTGCAAACGCTCGTCGAGGCGCGTGAGCGCGGGGGTGCCGGTGAGCATCGCGCGCTGCGTGAGACGCCGCGCGTGTTCGCGACTGCGCATGTCGAGCACGATGAAGTCGTCGAGACCGTCGCGATTAAGGTCCGCGAAATCCACGCCCATCGAGAAGGTGCTTGTTGTGCGCAGCGCGAGCTTGGGCAGCGCGCGGAAGTTTCCCTTCCCGTCATTGATCCAGACCGCGTCCGCGCTCCAGAAATCGTTGCACACGTAAATGTCCGGCGTGCCGTCACCGTTCATGTCGCGCAGCATCACGGCGAGTCCCCAGTCGCGGTCCCCGCGCGTCAGCACTTTGCCGTCGGCGTCGGTGAAACGGCTCCACGGGAGCGGGGTGAAGTTCCCCTTCCCGTCGTTCAAGTAAATCGCATCCGGCTCGGCGTGTTCGAGAATGAGTCCCTCGGGCGTGATCTCATAACCGTCGCGATCCTCGGGGCGCAGCGCCCGGCGACCGTTCATGTTCAGCACTTGCAATCCTGTGCTACGAATCGTGGTCGTGCGGTAGTTCGCGACGTAGAGATCGAGCGTGCCGTTCCCGTCGAGGTCGGCGAGTGCGAGCGACGTGGCGCAGAATTTTTTCAGCAACCCCGTGTCACGCTCGGTGAACTGGCCTTTGCCGTCATTAAAGAAACTGCGCGTCCCGCCGCCGATGGAGTTCACGAGCAAATCCAAATCGCCGTCGCCGTCGAGGTCGGCCAGTGCCGCGCCGGTCGAGTATTGGTTTGGGCAAGCCACGCCTGCGCGTGTGGTGATGTCTGCAAATTTCCAGCCGCCCAGATTTCGGTAGAGCGCGCAACCGCCCTCCAGTCGCGCGAGGAAAATGTCGCAGCGTCCGTCGCCATCCACGTCACCCAGCGCGACGCCGGAGCCGATGAGGCGAATCTGATTCTCCGCCACGCTGCGGTCGGCGAGATGATTGGTGAAATGAATTCCGGTGAAAGATTCAAGCAGCGTGGTGAAGCCGGTCTTGCCGCCGCCGGGAATGGTCAACGCCGCGTGACGCGCGCCGGCGTTCGTGCGCCATTGCAGATCCGCAGCGGCAACCAGCGCGGGCAGAAACAGGAGGGCGATGAATCGGCGCATGATCACTTCACGCTGGCGGCGAGCCAGTCGAGGTAACGCGCTGTGCTCTGCGCGAGTGATAGCACGACGAACTCCGGCGTGTCGTAAGGGTGTTGCGCGAGGATGAATTTCTCGAACGCGGCGAGCTTCGCCTTGGTGGTCTTGCACACCATCAACACCTCCGCGCCGGACTCGATCTTTCCCCGCCACCGGTAATGCGATTCGATCTTCGGCACGAGGTTCGCGCAGGCGATGAGCTTCGCATCCAACGCGCCGCGCGCGAGCTGTCGCGCGACCTTGAGATCAGGCGCGGTCACGAGGACGACGGCAAACTTCGCGGCGGCTTTCACGCGCCGAATTTACCCCGAGCCAGGCCACGAAAGAACGCCGAAAATACAGTTTCACCATCCGCAGGGTGAAGTGAGCAGCCCTCTGGCGGGACAGGAGATTTTGCCGCCGCTGGGCCGACGCGTTGCCGTCGCTGGGGACGAGTATTCTGAGTGCCGCGCCACGCGAGAGGGGAATATGCCAATACCATTGACCGACGGCTTCCGATCGGGAGCGGGCGGTGGAGAGTGCGTGCGGGCAGAAGCAGTGCTGCTTCAAACGGGCCGGCCAATTTTGGACGCAGCCCGGCCTGCGCCATCTCCTCGCGTTGGACGAAGCCCGTCGCAACCATCACTGGCTCAACTCTGGCAACCCGCTTAATTAAGAACGGTGTACGGGGCGTGTTGCTCAAATCAAAGCGGAGCGCGGACCGCCGAGTCCGCGTGTTCATGCTCCCTGAAAATGTTGGCATTTCTTGAAGTTCAGATCGCGCGGACTCGGCAGTCCGCGCTCTGTTCCCGTTTGAGCAACACACCCTACGGATGCACCCTGCCGGCACCGCGAGCGGTCGCGCAAGTTTTGGGCATTTGAAAGTTAAGTTGCCCAATTAAGCGCGGAAAAAGAGACTGCTCCAAACTCGTTATGACCCAAACTCGCGTTCAAACTTTTCGGTGCTTTTTCGATGGGTGGCAGCGCCTTCGTTTTGGCGCCACGCTTGCGACATCGGTCCTTTGCTTATGGCTTCGCGCGTCCGGTGCGTCGGTTCCTCCAGATCAATCCCATTTCCGCAAAGTCGTGCTGGCCACGAATCTCAATGAGCCGGTTCAATTGTCCGTCGCGAAAAACGGGCACGTTTACTTCGTCGAGCGACATGGTGTCATCAAAGTTTGGAAGCCAGCGACAACGACGACGATGGAAATTGGCCGGGTAAAAGTCTTCGTTGGTCCTGAGGATGGGCTGCTCAGCCTGGTCCTTGATCCAGGGTTCCTCACCAATCATTGGATTTACCTTTTTCATTCCACCCCGGAGGTGTTGGAGAATCGGGTGTCTCGCTTCACGTTGAATGGAGACGCGCTGGACCTTGCCTCGCAAAAAGTGCTGTTGCGCATCCCGACGCTGCCGAAGAAGCCGAATCATTCCGGCGGCGGCCTCGGGTTCGACGCTGCGGGTAATCTCTACGCCTCAACCGGCGACTACACGTTCATCAACGACTCGAATGGCTACGGCCCGCTTGATGAACGTCCCGGACGCGAGGTGTTCGATTCACAGCGCACCGCCGCCAACAGCAACGATCCGCGCGGGAAAATTCTGCGTATTCATCCTGAGCCGGACGGCACCTACACGATACCGCGAGGAAATTTATTTCCACCCGGCACGCCGGACACCCTGCCCGAGATTTACATCATGGGATGTCGCAACCCATTTCGCTTCAGCATCGACGAAAGGACGGGCTGGCTTTTCTGGGGCGACGTGGGGCCGGACGCTTTGGAGGCGAACCCGCAGCGAGGGCCGGCCGGCTTTGACGAATTCAATGTGGCGATGAAGGCCGGCAACTTCGGCTGGCCCTACTTCGTGGCGGATAACAAGCCGTACGTGAAATACGATTTTGCGACCAGAGAATCAGGAGCGGCGTTCGACCCCGCGAAACCGATCAACTCGTCTCCAAATAACACCGGCCTCAAAGAGTTGCCGCCTGCGCAGCCGGCGTTGATTTGGTATCCGCCCGGCCCTTCGACTCGTTTTCCGCAACTTGGCTCGGGCGCGCGTTCTGCGATGGCCGGGCCGGTTTATCACTTTGATCCCAAGGTGAAATCAGTGCGCCAATTCCCAATCGATTACGACCACTCGCTTTTCATCTTTGAGTGGGAGCGAGGTTGGATCAACGAAGTGCGTTTGGACAAGGAGGGTCACTTGCAGGCCATCCGTCCGTTCCTGTCGCACCTGAAATTCAAGCGTCCCATTTCGATGAGCTTCGGCCCCGACGGGGCGCTTTACTTGATTGAATGGGGCACGGCGTGGTTCAACAACAAGGACTCTCAAGTCGTTCGCATCGACTACGTGCCATAGCAACGGTGCTGGACGCCGACTTGGCGGTTGGACAAATTTCGCGGGTGAAATTTCCACTGATCTTTTCGCTGCCACGCCGCCATTGTTTAATCGTATTCGCAGTTCTTTGTTCGTGCGCTTTGACTTGCGGGCAGAACCCGTCTCCAGCTTCTCAGTTGCGCACCGGGCAGGACTTCGATCGTTGGATGACAGAGCTGTCGAACTGGGGGCGCTGGGGAAAAGACGACCAGTTGGGCGCACTGAATCTCATCACGCCCGCCAAACGCAAAGAGGCACTCGCATTGGTCCGCGAGGGAATCTCCGTCTCCCTCGCACGCGATGTCGAAAAGGAAAAGGCCACCGACAATGGCTCGCCGTTCATTCACTCGATGGACCGCACCGGCACCAACAACCCGGGCTTTTCCTGCGCGGACACTTTCAAAGTTTCGTATCACGGCATGGCGCACACCCACATCGACAGCCTTTGTCACATGTTCCACGAGGGGAAAATGTACAACGGCTTTTCCCAAACGAATGTGACTGCGGAAGGTGCGCAGAAATTGGGCGTGCAGAATTTGAAGCCAGGGATTTTGACTCGCGGCATTCTGATCGACATTCCCGTCCTCAAAAACCTGGAGTTCCTTGAACCAGGCACGGCGATTTATCCCGAGGACCTGGACGCGTGGGAAAAGAAAACCGGAATCAAGGTTCGCGCCGGCGATGTGGTGTTTATTCGGACGGGCCGATGGGCGCGACGTGCGGCAGTCGGGCCGTGGAATGGAAAATTTGCCGGACTGCACGGCTCATGCGCGCGGTGGCTTAAACAGCGCGATGTCGCGGTCGTCGGCAGCGACGCCGCGAGTGATGTTCTGCCGTCCGGCGTGGAAGGTGTGGCGATGCCAATCCATCAGCTCAGCCTCATCGCAATGGGTGTTTGGATTCTTGATAACTGCGATTTGGAAGCCGTCAGCGCCGCCGCGAAGCAACGAGCGCGTTGGGAATTCCTCCTCGTGGTCGCTCCACTGGCCGTTCCCGGCGGCACAGGTTCGCCGGTGAATCCGATAGCGACGTTTTAGATGATTGAGGAAGGGATTCGCGGAGAGAGGGGGATTCGAACCCCCGATAGAACCCAGACAGTCGCCCGTGACCTCATCCTCGTGACGCGCAAATAAGGCAGATCGCATTACGCAGATCGGAGCGAGCCGTTCCGGTGGGAAAAAGAAAAGCCCCGCGACTTCGCGGGGGCTTGGAAAAAATTGGCGGCAAATTACTTCTTCGCCGTGGCGGTCACGGCTTTGGCCTTTTCCTTCACGAGCGTTGCACCCTTGCCGATGCGCTTGCGGAGGTAGGTGAGCTTGGCGCGGCGGACACTGCCGGTGCGCTCGACTTCCACTTTGTCCACGCGCGGGGAGTGCGTGGGAAAAATGCGCTCCACGCCTTCGCCGTAGCTGATGCGGCGGACGGTGAACATCTCGTTCAGCCCGTGGCCGCGGCGCCCGATGACGACGCCCGCGAAAATCTGGATGCGTTCCTTGTCGCCTTCCACAACCTTGGTGTGGACGCGCACGCTGTCGCCGATGGCGAACTTCACCGCTTCCTTGCGGTACTGTTCCTTCTCAATTTTATCCAATATTGCCTGGTTCATAAAAATGCTCTCTGTGAATGGAGCGGTGGAGTCATGGAGTGGTGGGACATCCGCCCTCACCCATTACTCCACCGCTCCATCACTCCGTTTCTTTTCCACCAACAAATCTGGTCTCCGCTCTTTCGTCCGCAGCCGCGCCTGTTCGCGCCGCCACTTCTCAATCTCCGCGTGGTTGCCGGACATCAGCATGTCCGGGACTTTCATCCCGCGAAATTCCGCCGGCCGCGTGTAGTGCGGATACTCCAGCAGTCCGTGACTGAACGACTCGTCGCTCGCACTTTCGTCATCGCCAAGCACGCCGGGCAGGAGCCGCGTCACCGCGTCAATCACCACCATCGTCGGCAGCCCGCCGTTCGTCAGCACGTAGTCGCCGATGGACAACTCGTCATGCGTCAGCGTGCGGATTCGTTCGTCGAATCCCTCGTAGCTGCCGCAAAGGAACAGCAAATGTTCCTGCGCCGCCAGCTCGCGCGCGATGGCCTGCGTGAAGGGCCGCCCCGTCGGGGCCATCATTAACACACGGGTTTTTTCGCCCGCCAACGCTTCCACTGCTTCAAAGATCGGTTCGGGTTTCAGAACCATGCCCGGCCCGCCGCCGAACGGACGGTCATCCACCGTCTTGTGACGGTCATGCGTCCAATCCCGCAGGTTCCGTATCTGCAAATCCAACAAACCTGACTTTCGCGCCCGCGCCACCATGCTCACATCGAGCGGTCCCGCGAACATTTCGGGGAACAGTGTGAGCACATCTATTTTCATGCCCGACGCGCCCGACTAACCCGCCGGAGCCGGGGCCGGTGTGGGCGGAGTCGAATCCACCACTTCCAACATGCAGCGCGTGCCTTTGCGCGCGCTGCCCGCCTGCAAGAGCGAGCGGATGGCGTTAATGGTCACGCCCTGCTTGCCGATGATGCGCCCCATGTCCTCGGGACTGACGCGCACCTCATAGATGGTCATCCCGTTTTTCTCCACGGGGGTGATCGTGACCGCGTCGGGTTGGGCGACGAGGTTCTTCACCACGTATTCAAGAAACGCTTGCATGGCGCTTCGGACAAAGGCTAGGCCGCGACCGGGGCGGCCTTTTGGGCCTTCTTGATGAAGCTGCGCACGGTGTCGCTGGGCTGCGCACCCTTGCTCATCCAATGCTCCACGCGGTCGAGCTTGAGGGTGAAGTTGGTGTCCTTCTTGAGCGGTTGGTAGGTGCCAATCTCCTCAATAAACTTGCCGTCGCGCGGACTGCGGTTGTCCGCGACCACGATGCGATAGACCGGCGTGTTGGTCGTGCCGACCCGTTTCATGCGAATTCGAACTGCCATAAATTATCTTAGCGATTGCGCGGCCCAAAATGAGGCCGCAATTTTCATTTCCAGAAAAAGGAGGCAGAACCTAGACACGCGTCAGGGCCATTGCAAGCACCCATTTTGGCCGAGCGGTTGTCACCAAGCTCTGCGCTGACGAGGGGTAAGGCCCTGGCTCCTCACGGCAAAGTTGGATGGTGCAGACGGAAAAATTAGCGCCGGAAATTCAACGCCGCCGGGCCGGGCATCTCGTGGGCGCACGGCTGGTTCGTGGGTGCGTCGGGAGTGAGGGTGTTGGGCTGCACCAGATTGTTCGCCAGCATGAAGGCCTCGACTTCCTCGCCGCTGATGTCCGGGAGCATCCGTCCGTTCACTTCCACGCAGGGGCTGAGCATCTGGCCGCTCTTCTCGATCATCTCCTGGCGCTGGACGGGGTCGTTGATGATGTCGCGGTCCTCGAAAGGCAGATCATACTTGCGGAGCACGGCGCGCACGCCCTGACTCCAGCCGCACGAGGGTTTCAAATAAGCGACAATCTTCGGTTTTTCCATGCGCGGAAAATGCCAGACCCGGCCCGCTTGGCAAACTTGTTTTCCAGTGCGCCGGGTACCGACAGCAGTATTCCCATGTTACGGCAGTAAAGAATTCAGCATGGACAAAGGGTTGAGGATTATCCTACACCAAAACTGCGCTGCGCATTTGTGCGCCTCTTCGCATGGATGGAAATCCCCCACCCCGACCGGCACACGCGCCATGCTTTGGCTTGGTCGTGTCCGAACCGGGATGAGCGAAGAACGAGCAGAAAGACCGGCGCGCTGAACCTAAACTTGAAACACAAAACTGACATGACTCCGACCATGGAAACCCGGTTCTTCAAGGAACCCACCCACGAAGAAATTGCCCTCAGCGCGTTCCTCGCCTGGGAACGCGACGGACGTCCGCACTGTTCCGATCAGAACTACTGGTTCGACGCCGAGCAGCGTCTCCGCACCCAGCGCCTGAAGCTGGCCGAGACCGCCGCCGCGAAAGCGGCCAAGCCCTGGCCTCCGCAGGCGCGCGTCAAATCTGTGAAAACCAAACCCTCCGCATCCGAGGCGGTCGCGCCAAAAACGGCCACCACCAAAGCGGTCGCACAAAAGACGACCGCGCCAGCCGTGAAGAAATACGCCTTGCCCACCGCGGCCCGCACCACGAGCGTGAAAGTCACCCGTGCCACCAAAGCTGCGGCGCATCCCGCGTCGCTGCCCGCGCGCGCCACGACCTTGCGCGCCGCGCGCTGAACAAAACTCCCCCCGCAGAAACCGTCAGGCCACGGCCCGCGTTCTCACGAGCGCGGGCCGGCTCCATTTCCGTTCAAGCTGCGTGGGCCTTCCTCTCCGCAGCCCGGCTGAAAAGTAAGGAGGAGTTCATCTCACCGAAGTTGGCGGTGCTCACACGTTGCCGCGCGCCGTTGCACCAGACGGGCGGCGATGCTCACGGCAATTTCTGGCACGCTCACGGCGGCGATGTCGAGGCCCACGGGACATTCCACCCGGCGCAGTTGTTCCTCGGTGGCGATCCCGTCCTGAAGAAATTGCGTGGAGATGATGCGCCATTTCCGGCCGCTGCCAATCATGCCAAGAAAGACAAACGGTTGATGAATCCACTCGCGCAGCACGAGCGCGTCGTGCTGATGACCGCGCGTGACGATGATTCCAAATGTCGGTGACGACGGCAGCGGGTCGCGCAGGATCTTCTCCCAGGCATTCACCCGCAACCGGGTCGCGGCGGGAAAGTGCTGTTGGTTCGCGAGCGCGGGGCGGTCGTCGAACACCGTGACCTCGAAGTCGAGTTGTTGCGCGAGCGGCGCGACGGCCTGCGCGATGTGGCCGGAGCCGCCGATCCAGAGCGCGCACGGCGGGGCCACCGTTTCGCGGTAACGCCACGCGCCCTCGTCCGCTTCCGTCCATGTGATGGAAAAATCCTGACGCACGCCCCATGTCCGCACCTGGTCGCGACGCGCGAGGGTGCGCCAGATGTCGGCGGCCAGCGCAGCGTGCGGCAGAATCAAACCGGAAACTTTCCCGCCACAAATCAGGCCGTCGTCCCAGCCGAAATCGTGGTCGAGCACGAGGTCGAAAACATCCGGCTGCTCCTTTCGCAACGCCTGCCGCGCGCGCTCCCGCACCTCGGCCTCCAGGCAGCCGCCGCCCAGCGTGCCGACGATGCGGCCGTCCGCGAAGAAGAGCGCCTTGGCCCCGCGTTTTTGCGGGCTGGAGCCGCGCACGCCGGAGATGATGCCGAGCGCAAACGGTTCGCCCGTTTCGAGCGCGGCCAGAATTTCTACAAAGAAGTGGTGCATCGAACCGCAGGATCAAGGGGCGTCACTTTCGCAACGCCGGCGGGGCGGGCGTGAAGGTCTGGAAGGTGATCCCCTCCGGCGTCACGCTCATGGCGCTCACATCGAAATGAAAATACTTCGCCACCTTTTCGAAGGCCGGGAGCTTGGTCGCATCCAGCAGGTCCGCCGTGGACTGGCCGTCGCTGCCGAGCCATCCGAGCACGGTCGTGAGCTGTCCGGCCCCGAGCACTTCGGTGAGGGCGGAAGGATTGTCCTTCGCATTCGCGAACGCGGCCCGTGCGGTCTCCAAACGGTTCTCAAAAGAATAATAACCGCGCCCGGTGCCGCCGATTTTTTGCGCCGCGTCATTCACGCCGGGCCGCTCACGCAACGGCTTCGCCGGCGTTTCGCTCGCCCGCAGAAATTCCTCCAGTGCCCCGGCCTCCGACGAGATGACCACATGGCCGCCGCTCGCCGCGTAGGTCAGCGGACGCGGCTTGCCGTCCGTGCTCAACGAAGGAATGACGACCGAGTAAATTTTCCGACCGAGCGAATCGCGCTCGCCGTACTGAATCATCTCCGGTGGGAAAATGCTCGTGATGGCGCGCAATGACGCGGCCATCTGCACGGCGTTCTTCGAGCCAATCAGCACGAGTCTCGGCGCGGCAGACGTGGCTCCGGCGCGCGGCGCTTTCTCGAAGGTAATCACGTCGTCGCCGAGGTTGGCGAGCAACTGTTTGCGGAAATCAAAGTTCGGATCCTTGTCCTTGCCCGCCGTGTCGAGGATGAGCTTCGAGAATCCGGCGTACTGCGGCGAGACCTCGAGCAGCATCGTCTCGATGGTGCTCCACACCTTTTGCAAATCCATGCGCCAGCGCGTGAACTTCACCGCGTCGGCGGGGATGAACGGCGGTGGAGCGGCGTCCTGCGCGCCCACGGCCAGCAGGTGGAAAAGCCCCTTGCGTCCGCTCGCCGGCACACGCACGGCGAGCTGCGTGGTCGTGCCGTCCGCGCCCGGCTGCCAGGTGTACGCGAGGGTCTGCACGCCGTTCAGGCCCAGCGCGTTGAGAATTTTTTCCACCGTGGGCAGCGCGGCGAGGGGCGATTGCTTCCCGGCCGTGCGTTGGGCCGGCTGGCGGGCCAGCGTGTTCATGATGGGCTTCACATTCACCCAGGCGAAGGACTGCGCGCCGCGCAGCAGTTCCGCGCCGCCCTTGAAAGCCGACTGTTCCGCCAAGGCGGGTTCCGCCGCGCCGGACTGCCGCGCGAGCACCTTCTCCACGTCCCGCGCCGCGTCGCTCACCATGAGCAGCGAGCCGGACTGGCCGATGACCCACTCGACCGAGCGCGTGGCCGTCGGCGCGTCCGCGCCGGTCGCCTTCGGCCCGGGCGCGAGCTGTTGGAGCGATTTGCCGATCTCCTGTGCATCCACGATGACGACAGTGAATTCCACGTCGTGGATTTTTTCCACGCGTAGCTTGCGGCCGCTCTCCGTCCACTGCTTTCGCAAAGCGGCGAGGTTGGTTTTGAGCTGTGGAGAATTTTCCTTCACGTCCAGCAACCAGAGCAGGCCGGGCTGGCGTTCTGAGCGCCCGTCCCAGCCGTTCGGCACCACCCCGAGAGTGAACTGGCCGCGGGCGAGGTTGAGAAAATTCGTGAACTGAAAGCCGAGTTCCTTTTCCAGCGGCTGGATTTTTTCCGCGTTAAATTTTTCGAGGAAGGATTCCTTGAACGCCTGCATCGCCGGGTCCGCCCAAAGCTGGCCGGAGGTGGAGTTCGTGAACGCGGCCTGCGCCTTCGTCCAGTCTGGCACGGTGAAAAAACCGAGCGTGTCCGCCGGAAGAAGTTTCTCCGCCGCCGGCTGGATGAACGCGAGCGCGCGAGCCTTGCGCTCCAGTTCCTCCACAAACGATTTGTTCACCGTCGGCTCCGCCGCGAAAGCCGCCGCCGCCAGGCATGGAAGGAGAAAAAGTTTTTTCATCACCGTGCGAGACTGTCGCGAAGTCTCGTCTCCCGGCAAGGAATTGGTGTGCGAAGCCGTCCTGCGGCGCAGCCGTTCAGAACGAATACGTGAGGCCCGCCGAGAAGAACGCCGTCCTGGTCAGATCGAGCTGAATCTTCTGCCCGCGCGCCACGACTTCGTAGGTGCCGGCGAGACCGAGATACTGGCCGTTCACAAAGGCGCCCCAGCGCTCGTTGATTTTGCAGTGGATGGTTCCGCTCAGGTAGCCGCCGAAGAGCACGTCGGTGTTGTGACCGCGGCCGCTCTGACGGGTCGTGCTGGTCGGCGTGGTCACGGTTTGATCAAACTCGTACTCGCCTTCGATCACGCCGGCCGCGAAGCCCGCGCTCAACGAAATGGTCCAGCGATCATCCAGCGGCAGGTCGAGATACGGCCCGACGCGGAAGCTGAACAGACCGCCGTCGAACTCGCGCGTGCCGCGCACCGTGGCTCCGTTGGGATCGCTGGCGATGGTGCGGTTCGGCGTCGAGTCAATCAGCGGGCCGGGTCCGTTGTAATCGCCTTGATAACCGGGCGGAGGCGGAACGACGCCGCCCAGATCAAACGTGTCCGTCAGGACGCTGACGCCGCCGGAAAGAAGGCGATGGTCGCGGATTTCAATGTCCGTCCAGCCGAACGCGCCTTCCACGCCCCACGACCACTTGCCGTTCTTGCCGCGCCCGAGTTCGCGGTCCCATGTCAGCTCGAAGCCATGCTGCGGATCGTCGTCGTGCGTCTTGCCGTCAATGGGCCGCACTGTGGTGCTGTGCATCTCGAGGGTGCCGTTGCCCGGCAACTGGCTCGCGTTGTTGTAGCCCCAGAACCACGTCAGGCCGCCGCTGTTGCGGCTGACGTCCACGCGGTTGTAGCCATCGTCGTAAAAACGATCCACGTCGCCGCCCGTGGCCGGGCCGGGATCGCGCCCGGAGTTCTGGCGGCGCGTGACGTTGCCGACGTTTTTGAACTCGGCGTCGAAATTGAACCCCGCACGGTAGCTGAGACCGAAGCGGTTCTTCTGTTCTTTGGCCGGTGCTTCGAGCTTCAGGCCCGGGTCCGCCGCCAGCAGCGGCAGCGCGGGCGAGAGAGCCAGGGCGGCCAGGGCCAGAGTGCGAGTGACGTTTTCACGTTTCATAAATTTCCAATGTCTTGCGCCGCAATCGTGCGACGCGTTGTAAAACGCGATTCCCTTCTGATGGGGCGCGCGAGATTTAGCGGCAGATTGCCGGGCTGAATCAATAGCCATGTGCGGGCCAGGCAGGAAATGTTGATCACGGAAGACACGGAAGGGAAAAACAAAACACACTTCCGACCGGCGTTCGCGAGGTTCGCGCCCGTCTGGATTCCGTGTTTTCCATGTCTGCCGTAGTTCATCTTTTTATCGTTGCCGATCAAGGCACCAGCAGCACGCGGAAGAAGCGGAGCGGTGCGCCGCCTTGCGGCGAAGTCACCGCGCCGCCCGTGCCGGCCACAGGCGTGGGCTGCGTCGTCCAGCGGAGCAAATCTTCCGAGCTTTGCACGAAGTAGAAGCGGCTGCTCTGCGTCGTGAATTGAATTTCAAACCCATCACCCGCCCGGCGGAGGCGCGTGATCCGCGGCACAACCGTCGGCGTGCTGAACGGGCGCGGCGCGGCCACCAGCGTCGGGTTCGGGATGGTGCGCGGGTTCGGCACGTAATACTGCACCGTGATGACCGTCGAGCCGCCCGGCGGCACCGACACGATCTTGTCGAGATACGGCACGCCCGCGTTCGTGCCGGTGGGATTCCACACCTGGTTCGGGCTGTTCACGTTGCCCACGAACAGGCGCACGCCGTTCGCCCACGTCTCCGAGGTGCGGTTCGACACCGTCACGAACTGCTCGAACAAACCGTTCTGGTGGTTGAGCAGGATCGGCCCGGTCGCGGTGACGAAGTTCGTGATGACATCAATGCTCACCACGGCGGACGTCGCGGTGAGACCAAAGTTGTCCGTGGCAATGGCGCGGAGTTGGTAGCTGCCCGGCGCGGCGTTGCTCATCACGTAGTAGAATGGCGCTTCCGGCACGCTGAGGAAGTTCGTCCCGTTCACGAGGAACTGCACGTTCGTGACTGTGCCGTCCGGATCATTCGCGCTGGAGATGACGCTGAAGGTCGCAGGGAACAAGAGCGCGACGCCGTTCGCCGGCGACACGATGCTCACCGACGGCGGGCTGTTGACCACGATGGCGAAGACAACTTCCGCCGACGTGTCCACGCCGCCGTTCGCCGTGCCGCCGTTATCCTGCAAACGCACGCGCACGTTCGCCGTGCCATAGGCGTTCGCCGCCGGCGTGTAAGTGAGTGTGCCGTCCGGCGCAATGGCGGGCGGGGTGGAGAAGAGCGCGGCGTTGTCGTTCGACACGAGGAACGCGAGCGTCTGCGACGATTCATTCGTCGGCCCGGTGCTGAGGTTCGACGCCCAGTTCACGGACTGCGCGGGCGCGTTCATGTTCACACGCTGGCTGGCAAGGTTGGCGAAACTCGGCACGTCGTTCACGGGCGTCACCGTGATGTTCACCACGGCGGGCGCGGAACTCGTCAGCCCGTCGTTCGCCACGTAGGTGAAGCTGTCGGGGCCGAAATAATTCGCGGCGGGCGCGTAGCTGAAGGAGCCGTTCGGATTCAGCGTGAGTGTTCCGTGCGCGGTGGTGGTCACAAGCACGGCGGTCAATGGATCGCCGTCCACGTCGCTGTCATTCGACAGCACGCCGGGCGCGGTGATGTTCAGGGTCGCATCTTCTAGCAATGAGTAGCTGTCCCCGCGCACGCCGGTCGTCGGCGGATCATTCACCGGCGTCACCGTGATGGTCACGGTCGCCACGCCCGACGTGAGCGCGCCATCCGTGGCGCGATAGGTGAACGTGTCCACGCCCGTGTAGTTCAAGCTCGGCGTGTAAGTGAACGCGCCGTTCGTGCTGAGATTCAACGTGCCGTGTTGCACGCCGATCAGCAGCGCCGCCGTCAACAGATCGCCATCCACATCGCTGTCGTTGGCCAGAACGCCGGGGAGAGGAATCGTCAGCGTGGCGTCTTCGTTCACGGAGTAATTATCATTCAATGCCACCGGCGCATCGTTCAACGGCAGCACCGTGATCGTGACCGTCGCCACGTCGCTCGTGAGTTGAGAATCGCTGGCGCGGTAGGTGAAGGTGACCGCGCCGGTGAAATTCAAACTCGGCGTGAACGTGAACGAACCGTTCGTGTTGAAGTTCAATGTGCCGCTGCCGGGATTGCTGAGGAGAATCGCGGTCAGCGGATTGCCGTCCACGTCCGAGTCGTTGGTCAGGACGCCAGGGCCGGAAACCGTCAACGCCGCATCCTCGTTCACCGTGTAGAAATCATTCACCGCCACCGGCGCGTCGTTCACCGGCGTGATCGTGATCGTCACTGTCGCCAGCGCCGAGGTCAGGCTGCCGTCCGTGGCGCGATACGTGAAGGTGTCCACGCCCGTGTAGTTCAAGCTCGGCGTGTAGGTGAACGCGCCGTTCGTCGCGAGGTTCAGCGTGCCGTGTTGCACGCCCGTCGCCAGCACCGCCGTCAACAAGTCGCCGTCCACGTCCGTGTCATTCGTCAAAATGCCGCGCGCCGGAATCGTCAGCGTGTTGTCCTCGGTGATGCTGTACGCGTCGTTCACTGCCACCGGCCCGTCGTTCACCGGCAGCACCGTGATGAAAACATAGGCCAAGCTGCTCGTGAGCGCGCCATCCGTGGCGCGATAGGCGAACACATCCGCGCCGGTGTAGTTCAGGCTCGGCGTGTAGAGAAACGCGCCGTTGTTCGAGAGCGTCAGCGTGCCATGCAGCACGTTGGTCAGCAGCACCGCGCTCAACACATCGCCATCCACGTCGGAATCATTTCCAAGCACGCCAGGGATGGAGATGAGCAGCGGCGTGTCCTCGTTCACCGAGTAGAAATCATCCTGGGCCACCGGCGTGTCGTTCACCGGCGTGACCGTGATCGTGACCGTCGCCACGCCGCTCGTGAACTGCGAATCGCTGGCGCGGTAGGTGAACGTGACGTTGCCAGTGAAGTTCAAACTCGGCGTGAAGGTGAACGAACCGTTCGTGCTCAGATTCAGCGTGCCACTCGCCGGATTGTTCACGAGCACGGCGGTAAGCGGATTGCCGTCCACGTCCGAGTCGTTTGCGAGAATGCCAGGGGCCGCAATCGTCAGCGTCGTGTCTTCGTTCACTGAGTAGCTGTCATTCTGCGCGACCGGGGCGTCATTGATCGGCAGCACGGTAATCGTGACGGTGGCCACACCGCTGGTCAGCGCGCTGTCCGTGGCGCGGTAGGTGAACGTGACGTTGCCAGTGAAGTTCAAACTCGGCGTGAAGGTGAACGAACCATTCGTGCTCAGGTTCAACGTGCCGCTCGCCGGGTTGCTCACGAGAACGGCGGTGAGCGCGTTGCCGTCCACGTCCGAGTCGTTCGCGAGAATGCCCGGAGCCGCAATCGTCAGCGTCGTGTCCTCGTTCACCGTGTAATTGTCGTTGAGCGCGACCGGCGCATCGTTCACCGGCGCAATCGTGATCGTGACCGTGGCCACGCCGCTGGTCAGCACGCCGTCGGTCGCGCGATAGGTGAAGATGTCCACGCCCGTGTAATTCAAACTCGGCGTGTAGATGAACGCGCCGTTCGTCGCGAGGCTTAAGGTGCCGTGCGTCACGTTGCTGACCAGCAGCGAGATGAGCGCGTCGCCGTCCACGTCGAAATCATTTGTCAGCACGCCGAGCGACGGGATGTTCAGCAAGCCATCTTCCAGCATGGTGAAGCTGTCGTTGTTCGCCACCGGCGCGTCGTTGATCGGCGTGGTGGTGATCGTGACGATCGCCACGCCGGACGTGAGCGCGCCGTCCGTGGCGCGGTAGGTGAACGTGTCCACGCCCGTGTAGTTCAGGCTCGGCAGGTAGAAGAACGCGCCATTGTTCGAGAGCGTCAACGTGCCGTGCGCCACGCCACTGACCAGCACGGCAGTCAACGGATCGCCATCCACGTCGGAGTCATTGACCAGCACGCCGGGAACGGAGATGAGCAACGGCGAATCCTCGTTCACCGAGTAGTTGTCGTTCAGTGCCACGGGCGTGTCGTTCACGGGCAGCACCGTGATGGTCACGGTGGCGAGACCGCTGGTGAGCTGCGAGTCGCTGGCGCGATACGTGAACGTGACCGTGCCCGTGAAGTTCAAACTGGGTGTGAAGGTGAACGCGCCGTTCGTGCTCAAGTTCAACGTGCCGCTCGCCGGATTGCTCATGAGAACGGCGGTGAGCGGATTGCCGTCCACGTCCGAGTCGTTCGCTAGAATGCCCGGAGCCGCAACCGTCA
>JAYVNY010000275.1:0-4839 GCA_043758205.1 Akkermansia sp. | reverse complement strand
GGCCGCAGTTACGACACCTTCCCGATCAACAGCTACGAGGCCGAAGCGCGCCGTCTCGGACGTTTCTTCACCCACGGTGCGACGCAGGGAAAATTCACGCCACCGCCGCCGAATGAGAACGTGGACTTCCCGTTCACGCTCGACCTGAGAAATGCCTGATGCCGGCGAGAATAAAATTGGCGATGAAACGGTTCGCGCGTTAAAAATTTCGCCAGCGATGACCCAGGCCACCCCGGACGCCGAAACCTGCCGGCCGCGCCCCAGCCTGCTTGTGAACTACAAGCCGGGCCCGCCGGGGTTTGATGAACTGGTGTCCGGCGAGAACTTGCGCCCTCATTACGCCGGGTTGATGCAGGGGTTGGACGAACTCGGCCTCGCTGAGATCAAGCGCCGCGACGACACGGCCCGGCGTCTCGTCCACGAACAGGGCATCACCTACAATGTCTATGGAGACCCGCGCGGGATGGAACGGCCGTGGCAGCTGGACCCGGTTCCGTTCGTCATCGCGCCGGAGGAGTGGCGCAAGCTGGAGGCGGGACTGATTCAGCGCGCGCGGCTGCTGAACAAGATTCTTGCCGACTGCTACGGCGCGCAGGATTTGATTCGCTCGCGCTGGCTTTCGCCCGCGCTAATTTTCGGTCAGCCGGATTTTCTGCGCCCGTGTCATGGGTTGCGCGTGCCGGGCGACACGTTCCTGCATTTCTACGCCGCCGATCTCGCGCGCTCGCCGGACGGGCAATGGTGGGTCATCTCGGATCGCACGCAGATTCCCACCGGCACCGGCTATGCGCTGGCGAACCGGCTGGTCACGTCGCGCATCCTGCCCGAGTCGTTTCGCGACAATCATGTGCATCGGCTCGCGGGGTTTTTCCGCGACATGCAGCGCACGCTGGTGGAACTCGCGCCGCGCCAGACCAGCGAGCCGCGCGTGGTGCTGCTCACGCCGGGGCCGCACAATGAAACTTATTTCGAGCAGACGTATCTCGCGCGTTACCTCGGCTACATGCTGGTCGAGGGGCAGGACCTCACGGTGCGAGATGATTATGTTTATCTCAAAACGCTGAACGGTCTCGAACGCGTCGATGTGATCCTGCGCCGCGTGGACGATGACTTCTGCGACCCGTTGGAACTGCGCAACGACTCGATGCTCGGCGTGCCGGGATTGATCGAGGCGGCGCGCGCTGGGAACGTCACCATTTCAAACGCGCTGGGCAGCGGCTTGCTGCAAAGCCCGGCGTTCATGTCGTTCCTCCCGGAACTGTGCCAGCATCTGCTCGGCGAAAAACTCAAGCTGCCGTCCATCGCCACGTGGTGGTGCGGGCAGGAATCAGCGCGTCAGTACGTGCTCGAACATCTGGACCGGTTGCATCTCAAGTCTGCCTTCCGCACGCGCACGCGCCTGTTCGATCCGGAAAAGCAGATGACCGCAGCCGGCCGGGAGGAACTGCGCCGCCATATTCAGTTCGATCCCGATCTCTTCGTCGCGCAGGAGCATGTGGTGCTGTCCACCGCGCCTTGCTGGAACGGCAGCGCAATCACGCCGCGGCCAGTCGGGCTGCGCGCGTATCTTGTCGCGAGCGGCGGCAGCTACAGTGTCATGCCGGGCGGATTGACACGCGTGGCCCCGGAGACAGACGGACGGTTCGTCTCCATGCAGCGCGGCGGCAGCAGCAAGGACACTTGGATCATTTCGGACACACCAGTGGAGGAACTCTCGTTGCTCTCCACGACGAGCCAGACCGTCGAATTGCGGCGCACGGGGAACAATCTGCCGTCGCGGCTCGCGGATAACTTTTTCTGGATGGGCCGCTACTCGGAACGCGCGGACGCCACGGCGCGGTTGGTGCGCAGCGCGCTGCAACGCTTCAATCCCGAGCGCAGCGGCAGCGCGCTCCCGCTGCTCGCGCCGTTGGTGTGGACGCTGGAAGTTCATGGGCAACTGCCGTCGGTGGCGAGCAAGCCGGAACGGCGACAGAACCCGGAAGCCTTCGAGGCGGAACTGCTCTCTGCGATTTTTGATTCCACCCGCCCCAGCAGCCTGAGCAGCACGATTGATCATTTGTTCCGCGTCGGGATGCAGGTGCGCGACCGAACTTCGGCGGACATGTGGCGCGTAATCACGCGGCTCAACGAGTGGCTCGCCCCGCCCACCGCCAGCCGGGTGATGCTGGCGGGCGACGCCGTGGCGGTGCTGAACGAAACGTTGTTGAGCCTCGCGGCTTTCCACGGACTGGCGCGCGAGAACATGACGCGCGCGCAGGCGTGGCGGTTCATTGACATGGGCTTACGCATCGAGCGCGCGGTCTATCTCGGCACGCTGCTGGATTCGACGCTGCGCTCGGCGGACCCGGAAAATCCCAGCGTGCTCGAAGCGGTGCTGGAGGTGGCGGACAGTTCCATCACCTACCGCTCGCGCTACAGTTTGCTGCCGCACATCGCGCCGGTCTTTGACCTCGTGTTGCTCGACGACAAGAACCCGCGCTCGGTGCTTTTCCAAATCAGCCAGTTGATGAAGCACTTCGACCGCGTGCCGCTCGAACTGAATTCGGGCAGGCCCGGTTCCGGCAAAGCCATCCTGCACGACATGCACGCGCGCCTGGAACGCTGCGACACGCGGGAGCTTGCGGGACTGAAAGGCCCGTGGCACGAGAGCAAGGTGGGCCGGCTCATTCAGCAGACGTTGCGCGATCTGCCGAAATTGTCCGACGCCATCGCCGCGAGCTACTTCGCGCACTCGGCGATTTCGCGCACGGGGAGGGAAGCGCAGGAAATGGGAGAAATTACGTGAGAGCAAAATCCGAAATCCGAAATCCGAAATCCGAAGGAACTCCGAGGCCCGAAATCCGAAACCTCCTTCGAGAGCGGACGCGCGTGTTTTCGGTCTTCGGATTTCGGGCTTCTCTCGGATTTCGGATTTCGGATTTCACCCCGCCCCATGACCTACGACATCACCCACCGCACGACCTACCATTACGCCGCACCCGTGAGCGTGTCGCATCACGTAGCGCGTTTGGAGCCGCGCGCGGCGGGGACGCAGGAGGTTGGCTCGTTCGCGCTCAAAATTTCTCCACAACCCACGCTGCGCAAATCGCGCGAGGATTATTTCGGCAACCGCCTGTGCTCGTTCAGCATCCAGCAGGTGCATGAGCGGCTGGAAACTGTGACCAGCAGCCGCGTGACGGTTCACGCGCCGCACTTCGTGGCGCCGGCACAGTCACCCGCGTGGGAGACGGTGGCGCGGCTGTTCCGTGATCCGGTTTCGCCGGAAGTGGTTTCGCCGTACCAGTTCGTCTTTGATTCGCCGCAGGTGCGCGCGTCGTTTGAACTGGCCGATTACGCGCTGGAAAGTTTTCGCCGCGACACGCCCATGCTGATGGGCGCGGCCGATTTGATGCGCCGCATCCACTTGGATTTCAAATACGATCCCAAAGCCACGACGGTCGCGACGCCGCTCGAGGAAGTGTGGAAAACGCGGCGCGGCGTCTGCCAGGACTTCGCGCATCTGAGCATCGCCTGCTTGCGCTCGATCGGGTTGCCCGCCCGTTACGTGAGCGGCTACCTGCGCACGCACGCCGCCCCCGGCAAAGACCGGCTCGTGGGCGCGGATGCGTCGCACGCGTGGTTCGCGCTGTTCAGTCCCGACGCGGGCTGGGTGGACTTCGATCCGACCAACAACGTCCGACCCGCCGAGGAACACATCACGCTGGCCTGCGGCCGCGACTTCGGCGACGTGAGTCCGCTCAGCGGCATTCTGACCGGCGGCGGCGAGCACAAGATTCGTGTCTCTGTAGATGTCGCGCCGGTGCCGGAATCTTGAACTTCTGCTCGCTCCCTGAAGGGGTTTCCCTTTCAGTCGCGCGATGCGTTGGGACATCCGGCATAAAACTCGTTTCGAATATGCCGCGCCGGTGCGCGACAGCTTCAACGAATTGCGCCTGCAACCGCTGTCGAACGCGCAACAGACGGTTGGGTTCTTTGACGTGCAGACCGTTCCGTCCGCGAAGCTCCGGAGCTACCACGACTTTTACTCGAATGTCATCCACCACTTCGACATCACCGAGCCGCATTCGACCTTGGAGATTGAAAGCAAGCTGCTGGTCGAAACGCACGCCGAACACCGCCTCGCCGCCGACGCGCGGCCCGTGTCCATGTCGCGCGTGAAGGAAGCCCTGCGCGGCGAGCGTGCCTACGATTTCATCCTCGCCAGCCGTTACGTGGATCTCACGCCGGAGACGTGGCGGCTCGCCGTGGACGCGACGCAGGACGAGGACGATCTCTGGCAAGTCACGCTGAAGCTGATGCGCTTCGTGCATGCGCACCTCACCTACGAGAGCCAGTCCACGCACGTTCATACGCACATGCGCGAGGCGCTGGCGGCGCGACGCGGCGTGTGCCAGGACTTCGCGCATGTCCTGCTCGGGCTGTGCCGCACGCTGAAAATTCCCGCGCTCTATGTGAGCGGCTATCTCGCCACGGAAGCGGCTAGCGCCACGCACGCGTGGACGGAAGTTTATATTCCGGGCGTCGGCTGGCAGGGGCTGGACCCCACGCATAACTGTCAGCCCGATGAAACGTACGTGAAGATCGGCGTGGGCCGCGATTACGCGGACGTGCCGCCGGTGAGCGGAACTTACATAGGCACGACCGAGCGTAAGATGACGGTGGAGGTGAAGATTGCGCGGGCTGCATGAGGCGCGGCCACGGAGCGCCGCTTTTCGGAGGTTGGCCGTGGCCAGAGATGCCTCATGCAGGCAGGTGCATCCGAACACTGTTCTGGTAGGGCGTCGTCGCTCCGCGCGCGCTGGGCCAGACCGCGAAGAAACTTTGCGGAACTTGCTG
>JAYVNY010000274.1:0-18928 GCA_043758205.1 Akkermansia sp. | reverse complement strand
GGCCGCGGTGGACGCGCCGCGCTTTCATCATCAATGGCTGCCGGATCGGATTCAGCACGAGCGCGGCGGCTTCTCCACGGAGTTGCTGCAAGCGTTGCGCCAGCGCGGTCACACGCTGACCGATTCCGGCTCGCAAGGCGCAGCGGAACTCATCGTGGTGAACGGTGCGGGAAAACTGGAAACCGGCGCGGACCACCGGGCGGCCGACAGCGACGCGGAGGGTTGGTGAAACTCGCAGCGCGGATTTTTTTGCCCGCGCCACGAGGCGCAAAATTTTCCAGCCCGTCCCCCGCCTCTCACTTTCCTTCTTCCACCGTCAACAGCGCGTCCACTTGCTCCGGCACCACCGTCTGCTTGTGACCACCCGGCCAGGTGATTTCGAGGGCGTCCACTTTCACACTGTTGCCCAAACCAAACGTCAGCACCGACTCAGATTGCGCGAGGTAGCCACGCGTCGGGTTGACCACGCGCAGGAGCGATTGGCCGGCAACTTTCGCCACAACCTTTGCCCCGAACGCGCTGCGGTTGGCTTTGCTGCCCACCAACTTCACTCGCAGCCAGTGATGCCCAAGTTGCTGATCATTGCGAAGCAAGAGCGGCGCACCGCCCGCCTGCGTGAACACCACATCGAGATCGCCATCGCCATCAATATCCGCGTACGCGGACGAGCGGCCCACGAGCGGCTTGAACAAATCCACACCCCCGTGCGTGGCGTCCACGGCGGCGAACGTCGCGCCGCTTTTCGCGCCGGTGTTCCAGAAAAGTTGCGCGGGCTGACGGTAGCTCTGGCTTTTTTGCAGCTTCACAATTTCCTCATCGAGATGGCCGTTGACCGTGAGCAGGTCCAATCGCCCATCCAGATCGTAGTCGAAGAAGAAGATGCCAAACTTCAACAGCAGCCGACTCGCCGGACCGACGCCCTCGGGAATCGCCTCGTCGTTGTAATGCAGTCCGCCCGGCTGTGACACGCAGAGCGCGGTCATCTCGTTGGCAAAGTTCGCGATGCAGATCCCGAGCGCGTCATCGTTGCGATAATGCGCGGCATCAATACCCATCGCGCCACGCGCATTGCCATAGGCGTCGAAGGCCACGCCCGCGCTGGAACCGATGTCTTTGAACGTGCCGTTCTTCTGGTTGTGCAACACGAAGTTCGGCGTGGTGTCGTTCGCCACGACGAGATCGGTGAAGCCATCTTGATCCAAATCCACCGGCACCACGCCCAGCGTCTTGGCCGAGGGCAACCCGAGCGCGACATTCTTGATCTGCACGCCGGACGCGGCGGAAACGTCCGTGAACTTTCCGCCACCCTCGTTGTGATACAGGCTCGGGAAGGTGCCGCCGAAATTCATCGGCTGCCCGTAGGCGCGCGTCTTGCCATCAATCTTGTAGCCCACCTGCGCATCAATCTCGCGCGACCATTGCACATAATGGCCGACAAACAGATCGAGCCGTCCATCGTTGTCGTAGTCGAAGAAGCACGCGGAGGTGCTCCACTGCTGCACGTCGCCGCCCACGCCCGCGCTCACGGTCACGTCGGAAAATTTTCCACCGCCCAAATTTTTGAAAAGATGACTGGCCCCGACACAGGTGATGAAAAGATCGGTGAGTCCGTCATTGTCGAAGTCGCCCGTGGCCATTCCCATGCCCATGACGCTCACGTCGAGTCCGCTGCCTGCCGTCACGTCGGAAAATTTTCCAGCCCCGTCATTCGCGTAGACCTTCAGCGTAGGCAAAGCGCCGGCGATCCGTGCCCACGGCCAAGGCGTGCCGTTGATGAAGAGCAAATCCTGATCGCCGTCGTTGTCGAAATCGAAGAACGCCACGCCCGCGCCCATTGTCTCGGGCAGAAGTTTTTCCGCCGACGCGCTGTTAAAGTGCGTGAAGCTGATCCCGGCACTCGCGGTGATGTCGGTGAATTTCACCTTGGGAATCTCGACTGTCTTCGGTGCCGCTGCCGTGGGCGCGGTGATTTGCGTGACTTGCGGCGCGGCCTTGGGCTTGGTGCGTTGGGCGTAAATGATTCCGCCCACCACCGCCGCGACAAGGACCACAAGCGCGATCACAGACCAACGGAAGGCTTTGCCGACCACGCGGTCGTCAAGGTGGGCAACTTCTTCTTCGGGCTGAATGTTTTTGGGATTAGGATTCATAAGAATTGAAAAAACAGCGTGTGATTGGGCACGCGCTCTCCCTCACCCCGGCCCTCTCCCGCTGGGAGAGGGAGAAAGTCAGCCAGCGTTGGATGACGACGAGCGCACCGGGAGCGATAGTGACTGAATGCCGTTCTCCCTCTCCTCTGGGGAGAGGGCCGGGGTGAGGGGAAAGCAGTTCACGAAAATCGGGCGGCACAATGTTTAGTAATGCAATCTGTGGGCGATTCGGTCCGCCTGCTCTGCGCGAATGGAATGCTCGCAGCGCGAGCTTTTCCACCTCTCCGCTCATTTCACGTTCTCCCCCGGTTTCAAGACCCACGCCGACGGGTGCTGCGTGAGTCCCGCGTGCGTATAATAATCCACGGCCTGCGGCGCGGAGAGCAGGATGACCGTGGCGTGCGGCGCGGCGGCCTGCGTCCGGCGCATCAACTCTTTGCCGAGACCGCGCCGCTGATGCGACGCGCGCACCGCGAGGTCGGAAAGATACGTGGCGTAAACGAAATCTGTGACTGAACGGGAAATACCGACGAGCAACTCACCATCCCACGCGGTGATGACGAGATTCGCATTCCGCACCATCGCCCCCATGCGCTCACGCTCGTCCACCGGACGGCGCTCGCCCAGAGTCGAAGCGCGATACAGTTCGATGACTTGATCGAGATCGAGATCGTTGCCAGTGCGGTAAGTAATCATCGCTGTAGCCGCGTCTCGTGAGAGCGCGGCCATACTTTTTAGTTGGCCGCGCCCTCACGGGACGCGGCTACGGCTTTGGGCGCTGGCAACTCCAGCGCCCCACTCCGTTGCAGTTGATAAATCACCGTGGCCTGCGCCGCGTGGTCGGCGGCGGCATCGCGGCGTCGGGCGATGGCGATGGCGCGGTCGCGCGCGTTGTCGTCAGGACGATAACGCTCGTGGAGCTTGCGATGATGCGCAGCCTGCGCGCCGTCGCCGAGACGGTCGTAAATCAGTGCGAGGTTGTAGTGCGCGGCCACGTTCTCGGCATCAATGGTCAGAGTCTTTTTGAAACGCTCGATGGCTTTTTGCAGCCACTGTTTCTGCGCCGCCTCGTCGCCACGCTCCATCTTCGCGCGCTCGAAGAGTGTCTGACCGAGTTCGTTGCTGACTTCGTAATCGAGGCTGAAATCGAAGCCGCGCTTGTCCAGTTCCTCATAACGATCTTCGAGGATGCTCGTGAACTCGGTGATGGCCTTGTCGAGATAACCGTTCTGCTTGTTCACCAACCCGTTGAACCACGCCACGGTCCAGCGTGGCGCGGGTGGATTCGCTTGCGCGGCGCGTTGCAGCGCGGCCACGGCGTCATCGAGCCGGCCTTCCTTGAAATACACGCGCGCCATATTGATCGGGCCGTCGTAGCGACCGAGCTGCTCGACTTGTTCAAACGCCTCTGCGGCCTGGAGCAACTGGCCTTTCTCGCTGCCCTTGTCCGTGCCCTCAAGCAAGAGGCCGATGCCGTAATCATTCCAGCGTTGCCACAGTGGAATCGCGTTGGTTGCCGCGACTGTGAAGCTGCGGCCATTCTCTTTCTCAGCCGCGGCGTCACCGCCACGGCTACGAGCCTCGACTGGGAAGATCACCGTGTCGCTCGCGATGGTCACGATGGGCAGCTCGTTGGTGAGTTGGAACGGCGTGCCATTCGAGTAGCCCTTCCCGAAGACGTAGTTCATGTAAATCGTGTCAAACTTCCGGTAGTTCAATTTCACGTCGAGCGTCACGGAGTCGCCGGCGTCGGCGGGGACGGTGAAGGAGTAGTGAACGACCTGCGCCGCGCCCGGTGGAATCTGGTGATTGTAGAGCGGCGTGAAAATGTCCTGCGGGTTGCGGCGGTCAATGCGGTGGCCGTCTCGGTCGAGCATGAAGACGTTGAGGAAGTGCGACCAGGGATCGACTTCCTTGTGCGGGCCGAGTCCGCCGCTGCGGCCGAGCAACGTGCCGCCAGCGTCCCGCTGGCGTTGGTCGGAAACCTTCGCATCCACCCAGACCTCATTCGAGTCCACCGTGCCCTGCGTGAAAGGATGCCCGACGCGTAACGTGCGCAGCACCACTTCGATGAGATACGTCTGCCCGCGCTTGAGCACCGGAACCTGTGGCCGGAGCGGCGCAATCAATTTGCCATCAATAGTCCCGCCTTCGCGCACGCCGAAGATGTCCATGCGCAGCGCGCCTTTGAGGAAGTTGGATTGAACGTTGATGACCTGGTCGAGTTCCTCCAAAGCGTCCCTGGAACCGAAACCGCGCGCACCCTTGTCGGGCACCTGTCCGAGATTGGGGCTGCCCATCACACCCTTCCGAATCGCCGGCACGCCCGTGTTCGCCGCCGGGAAAAAGTGGTCATGGATGAAACGCTGCGTCGTGTTGGTCGGGTTAAAATAATTCGCCGCGAAATCCTCCGACGCCTTGAGCGGCATGTGGCAGCCATTGCAGTTCACCTGCGCCTTCTCAGGATAATAAAACGCGCGCGCGTTGTGGCCGGACACGCCGCTCAGGAGGTAAGTGTCGTAGTGATTCTGGCCGCGCAGAAAATCTTTGTACTTCGTCAACTCGGCGGGCAGTGAAACTTTGTGGCACGTCGAACAGAACTCCGCCGACTTCATCACGGGCTTGAGGAACGTCTTCTTGTGGAACTCCGGCTTGGCCTTCACGAGCTGGTTGTTCACGTATTGCAGCAGCGCGTTGCTGCTGGTGGCGAAGGGGTAATGCACCGGCTCATCAATGGTGTACTCCGCGTTGCCGCGCGTGCCGTCCACATGCGTGATCGCGTGGCACGCGGTGCAGGTGATCCCGGCCTTTGCGGTGGGATGGTTGCGGATGTCGAAGTTCGGATCATCGAACGCGCCGCTGAAGAACGGCACGACGTCGTGACAGCCCGCGCACCAGCGCGACGCCTTCACATTGCCATCGCGCTTCATGGCCACTTGCCGCGTCTCGTTCACGCTGAACAAGTAGGCTTCGTTGTTGAACGAACTGAGATGGTGCGCGCTGTGGAACCAGCCCTTGTAGGCGTCCGCGTGGCACTTGAGGCAGTAGTCGTCCATCATCAAAGTTTTCGCGGGAATGAATTTGCCGCTGGCCGTGCGTGCGAAGGATGGCATGAAATAATTCGTGCCTTCGACCGGGCCGGTCTGATTTTTCTGCGGCTGCATCGAGTGCATGGCCACGCCGCCGAGCACCAACGCACCGACCGCCGCCGCCCACTTTACGCCGATGTTCCACTTGATGCGCGGCCCCGCCAGCCGATGCAAGACGTAGAGCCAGATCGCCAGCAGCGGCGTGATGACGTGCGCCCAATAAATCGGCGAGCGCAGGCGCGGGTCTTTGATCGAGAACGCGTCGAAGCGCATGAGCGCCAGACCCGACACGAGCAGCACAATCGCAACGGCAAACAGCGCATAGCCCACGCGGACGGCGCGACGATTGGGCCGGTTATGCGAGTTCTTAATGTGGATGATTCCGAAAAGGATGACCGGCACCACGATGAGCAGCCCGAGCACGAGATGCGCGCCGAACATGATCATGTAGAAATAATTCTGGTAGGTCAGCCCGCGCCACCATTCGAGAAACGTGATGGCGCTGAGATAAACGGAGTTCGCCCCGAGCAACGCAAACAGCGCGAACACCACCGCGAGCAGGATGCGCAAGCGCGGCCCGACGGCGCGGACGTATTTGGGACGCACCGGCGCGGCGTCACCCGGCGGGCGGACTGAGTTGTCGTCGGTCATCTGTCATCTGGGTTGTTACAACGCTGATAAATCGTCATCACGCCGCGAAGCGCAAACTTGCTGGGGTGAAATGCCGGGGCGGCGGGGCGAAGCGCGGCTTGGGGCGACGATTCCGGCAAAACTGCTTCCGCATGAATTCAGGGCGGCAGAAGGCCTTCCGCCACGCTCACGGAAAAAAGAACTGCAACTGGCCGCTTTCCGTCTCTGAGCCAATGTCGTAGCCGAGGAGGGTTCGCACGAGGCTCGCGTCGGTGTAGGACTGGACCGAGCCGTCGCCGAGTGACATCTGGCCGTAGTTCACGCCGTGGCAGGAACTCTTGAGCCATTTGGCGGTCGCCGCGCCCGTGCCGGGCGAGTCCAGGATGAAACAGTTGATGCGGTCATCCAAGTTGAGGAAGTCGAACCCGGACATGTTGCGGTCGGTGGCGAGAATCACCCGCGGGCGTTTTTCATCGGCTTCGCTGCACAGGGCGTAGCTGATGTTGGTCAGGAAGAGCGCGGTGAAGTCCGCGGCCGGGATGCGGCGCGTGTCCTGCGGGCAGAGGAGAACCTTGGGCGTGGCCAGTTCGTTTCCGGCGAGCGAGAGCTGGAAGTTCACGCGGTTGGTGGCGGTGCCGTCGGGTTTGCCGCCGCCCTCGGTCTTCTCGACCTTCCACGGAAATTTTCCGTCGTTGCCATCGGCCCAGAGGCGCATGGCGAGGCTGATCTGCTTGAGGTTGTTGACGCAGGAGATGCGCTGCGCGCGGGCCTTGGCTTTCGCGAGCGCGGGCAGCAGGAGCGAGGCGAGGATCGCGATGATGGCGATGACGACCAGCAGTTCGATGAGGGTGAAGCCATGACGACGAGCGCGGGCCTGGCCTGGGAGCGTGGGCGTCCCGCCCGCTCGAAGATTGCCCAGCATGAACACGCGGGCGAGACGCCCGCGCTCCGGGGCGCTTGTTGTTTCACCGGCCTCGCCGGGCTGACGCGCGGGAGCGGCCGGAAAGCCGCGCTCCTGCGGACAGCGCGCGCAACTCGAACGAAACGGTTTCATCCCCATTTTATTTATCAGTCCACGACTCAGGGCGCGAGCGAAGACGACACGCGGAAGTATTTCTGCGCGCCACCGATGCCATTGGTGCTGCCGACGAAGGCTTCGTAGGCGACCTGACCGGGAGCGCCACCGTCGGTGTAAGGGCCGGTGACGTTGGTGGCGGTGAGGACTTTGTAGAACAAGCCGCGCGTGGCGTTGAAGCGCAGTTCCACGTTGCCGCCGTTCAGCTTGCGGCTGGCGACCTGCGTCGCGGTGTTCGTGACCGAGCCGTTGAAGAACGAGCGCGCGCGCGCCCACGCATTCGTGCCCACTTGCGCGCCGACGTGCCGTCCGGGGAGATCATCGGCGGGCGGATGGATGCCGCCCCAGATGCGCGAGAGGCCGACTTGATCCGCCGCGTCGTAGTAGGAGGCCCATTGCAAGGTGACGGGCGCGGTCGGGCCGGCCTCGTTCACCAAGCTGGGCAGCGTGTAGTTGCCGAGACCGCCGGGAAACCATTTCGTGCCGGTGATCGCGGTCATGATTTCGGCAGCAGCCCGGCTGAACGTGCTGTGGCCGGAGATGTAGCCGGGGAAACCGGGCGTGACGAAGGTCTTCTTCTGGTAAGTCATCCAGTCCTCGGCATGAATCCATTTGACGCCGCTGGCCTCGTTCAACGGATCCTCCGGCTGGCCCGGCCAGGAGAGCACCGCGATCTTGCCGGGCGTCAGTCCAGAGTGCCGGCCCGAGGAAACGGACGACGCGGTGACGAGTTCGATCAGGTTCGTGACCAGCAGCAAACCATTGGTGTGATAGGAGGGCAGCCCCGGATTGCTGGACTGGCCGGCCACGCCGCAGTGGCGAATCGCACTGATCGGACGCCAGCCGTTGTAATGGCGCTTCACGCTCCAGGCCGCGCAGCCCGCGTCGAAGACGGCGGCGTTCAAAGAGAAATAAAGTTTCACGTCCCACTCCAGCCGATCCACCGCCGGGCCGGTGCCACCGATGCGGAACGGCGCCGGGTTCGTCGCCATGTCATCCGAGACATGGTTCGCGATGGAATTCCAGTGGCCGGGCGGCGTCTCGGACGTGGGACCATCCGCCCAGAACTCCGTGAGCGCGCGTGTGAAGTCGCCACGCAAAACGATGTTCGAGGAGTAAGGCAGGCCGGTGACGGGATTGGTGGTGTAACCGAGGCCGTTGTTGGACCCGAGCAGGTTGTCGCCAATCGTCGCAGGCGAGATGTCCACGAGCACGCCGTCCGCCGTGGTCAGTTCGCTGCTGGCGCGAATGACCGAGACGAGGTTGGTTTTGAACTCATGATCGCGGGCCGTGCCGAGGAACGGCGGCGGGCCGGGATCGATCCACGGTTTGTCCCCGTCCAGCCGGCCCAGCGCGAACGTCCGCACCCAGAGCCATTGCGCGCCGAGGAAACCTTGGAGCGGGTTTTGCGGGAAACCATTTTGATCAATCGCACCGGCGACGATGAGGCGCTGCCATTTGTTGACGTCCGTAATCCCGTTCGTGCCGTCCGTCACGCCGTGCAGGAAGGGATTCATCGGCGGATTCGCGAACGCATACCGGCGCGCGTTGCCGACCGGGTAATCGGGATACGCCACGGGCGGGTTAGCCGTGGGGAACGGCGTGCCGTTGGTCTGCCGCGAGCCGTCGTTGATGAACCACGCGGAGACCGCGTCGTAAATGCTGTTGCCTACGCCCGCCGGCGTGGCGGTGTCGCGCGAGACGGTGTTGGTGTTGTAGCCGAGCAGCGTCATGAACACGGGGTTGCGCTCGGCTTGATTGGTGGCCGTGCGCGAGAAGGCGTGCCGCTCCAGCATCAGGCGATACATGGCGTAGCTCATGGCCTCGCGCCGCGCCACGGCGATGTCCGGCGCGGTGTGTTTGCCGCGATAGACGAAGCCCACGGCATTGGTGTCGTAGGCCGCCCACGCATCGTACATCGCCACAGAGAAGCTGAACAAATTGCGCGCCTGTCCCGGCGGATGCGGCGTGTCCATGCGGATGCCTTCGAGGACGCGCTCGTTCCAAATGCGCGCGATGGAGTAGTTGGTGTTGGAGTAGGGATTGTACCAGTTGATGGCCGCGCTGGCGTCGAGCGCGGTGAGGAGGGCAGCGATGAGGGTGGCGAAGAGAAGTTTCCAGCGTGGGCCGGAGGTTATGAGGGCAGGTCTGTCCATAAGTTTGGCTGTGTTCGCGTTGTTGTTTCTGGGATTCGCAGTTTCTACTTTTTCAAATCCCACGGCCCAATGGTAAATGGATGAGTGGCTGGTTTTGCGGGGCGACCCGCGCGCCTGACGTGGTGAACCCGGCCCAAGCAGAAACCGGCGCTTCACGCCTTCACAACTTTCCCACACGCCGCGTGTTAGAACACGCATCTGGATGAAACCACGGAAAACACCGAAGACACGGAATGGAAAAAACGCCGGGCCGCAAAATTTTACTTTTCACATTCCGTGTTTTCCGTGTCGTCCGTGGTTCTCCCTTCGCCCGTTCGGAATTCAGGTTGAACTCCCGCTCAAAGCAGCGCATCAATCTGTCGTCATAAAATTATGTCACGAAATTTGCTGATTGTGCTCGTCGTCCTCTGCGCCGGAATCGCGGGGCTGATTGTTTTCTCCGGGAAGAAATCCCCGCTGCCACCACCCGACCCCACGCACGCGCCAGGCACGCCCGGCACCGCCGCCCAGCCCGCGCCCACCACGCCCTTGGTGGGCAACAACGGCGCGGTGATTCCGTCCGGCATTTCTGGTCAACCCACCGTCGTGGCACCGGTGACGGCGACCACGTCCAAAACCGGACTGATGGTGCAGATGCCGAGCGGCGCGCAAATCCCCGTCGTCAATCCGCTGGAAATGCCGGACACCAAGCCGCTGCCGGTTTTGGAAAAAGATTACCTCGCCAAAACCAATCGCGAAGACCGCCTCGACCTGATGATGGACATCACCGACTGGCCCGGCCCGGAAACGGTGAAAGTGCTCACGCGCCTGTTCCAAGCCGAGACCGATCCCGAACTGCGCGTGGACCTGCTCGACTCACTCCTGAGCATCGAAGGCAGCGTGGACGAAAAACTTTCCATGCTCGCTCTCGCCACCGCCAAGGGGCAGCCGACGGAAGTCCGCCAGTCGGCGATTGACGGCCTAATCGACCTCGAAGACCCGCGCGTAATCGCCATCCTCAACGGCCTGCTCAACGACCCCGACGAGGAAATCCGCGAAGGTGCGAAGGACGCCATCGAGATGCTGCAAACGCCGCCGGTGACGCTGAAGTAATGGGGAGCACCAGTTAGCCCGGCGGGAACCGCCCGACCAAGGCATCACCCACAACCCCACCGATTGGGACGCCGTGCGCGCAGAGGCCGAGGCGTTCTTCAACAACGGACAACTGGCATGCAATCTCGGAATCTGCAAAGCGGGAAGCAGCAGCCTCAGCGCAAACCGAGGTAATCCTTGCGGGCGTCTGGAAGCAGGAGGGACTGGCCCAGCCAGCGCGCGTGGCCGGCGAGCAGGACAGCGTGCCGCTCGAATCTTTTTTGGCGCAGGGCTGGGCACCCCTTGCGGCGGTCAAGACGCTGGCTGCCACGCGCAACTTCCGGGCGCAGTATTCCGGCGCGGAATGGGCGGCAGAAGCGGCGGTGATGCGCGAGCGCATGCAGGCGGCGACCGCGACCGGCGCGGCAATGGCAGGTCAAATCACCAATAAAACCGAGGCGGCACCCATCGAGGAGGCGGGGCAACCTATTCAACCACAGGGTGAGGAAGTGACCGCCGCCGTGGAGGAGGACGAGGCGCATCAGGAAGAGGCGGGCGGAATCGGGGAGAGCAACGAAGTCGCGCAGAAGGCGAAAGCCAGCGGCCTCATCGGCAACCTCACTTCGGACGAGGAGATCGCGCGCGTCACCGGAGACTCGCTGACCGACATTGGCACCTTCACTGAGGAGCAGGCGGGAGTGATTTGGGACGAGTACGGTGGGGGGCCTTTGGAGTTTGAGGACGCGCGTGGAATCCTGGCGGACATGCTGGAAGGTGGGAACCGCAGCGTCGCCGTCAGCGGCATTGACACATTAGAACGTGGAATAAGCAATGAAGGAATCCCTTACAAACAACGGTACAAAGAAGCTGTCCGGCAAGCCGCCCGCATCCTTTCGCGAGTGGCTGGATCAGCAAGTAGCCGATCCGATTTTGCTCAAAGCCTTAGTGCGGGATACGCGGCTGGTTGGCAAATCGAAATTCAAGAGTTAACCAATAACCTGCTCGCGCATCGAAAGGGCGCGAATCACGAAAACAGTCCGGTCCTGATATTTACCGATGAAAACGGAGAACCAAAAGCCCGAGCCAACAAAGGAAACCATCTTGAAGGTGCTGCGCGAGCGGCGGCCAGTGACGGAAGCGGAAGCCCACGCACAGCAGCGCAGGAACGAGAAGCTATTGCTGCGGGCGGAGTATTTGGACGGGGAAAGCTCGCCGTCAGCTTCTTCTCGAAGTTCCAAGATTACGCGGCGGAAAACGGGTTAACCCTGGACCCCGAAGCGTTCGAGTCCACCGTCCTAATCCGCAAGGTTCTGGGCGAGGGCGCGGAGCATACCGTCTGGCACGATCAAAAGAGCAATCGCGTCATCAAGCTGACCCACCCAGACATGGTGGGGGCGGGTAACGTGGGCGCGCACTGGAGCGTGCGCGATTACCTCCAGTCGGCGTACCTCGCCAACAAGCTGTTCAAGACCGGGGTGCGATTCGAGGGTCTGGTGCAACTCGATGGCGCGCTGCCGCAGATCGTCATCTCCCAACCCTTCATTGAAGGCAAGCCCGCGACCGTGGCGCAAATCCGGGATTATGTCGTCCAACGCCCTCGCGGCCCCATTTGCATCCAGCCCTTCGTCCAAGTTGTCCCAGATCGCTCCCGCCTGCTCCTCAGTGAAGGTGCCAGAAACCGAAGATCGACCGGCTGTATTAAGTCTGATCGACGCGGTTGAACGAGGTTTAGGAAATGAAAGACTCAGTTACAAGCAAAGAGACGCAGCAGCCAAAGCTCAAGCAGCCAGGCTCGTATCGAGAGTGGCTGGATCAGCAAGTAGCCGATCCGATTTTGCTCAAAGCTTGGCGGCGGGGGCTGCGGCTGGCTGGCAAGCTGAAATTCAAGAGTTGACCAATAACCTGCTCGCGCATCGAAAGGGCGCGAATCACGAAAACAGTCCGGTCCTGATATTTACCGATGAAAACGGAGAACCAAAAGCCCGAGCTAACGTGGGCGGAACGCATCTCGAAGGCGCTGCGCGAGCAGCCGCCGATGACGGAAGCGGAAGCCCACGCACAGCAAGCGCGGAACAAGAAGCTATTGCTGCTGGAGGAGTATGGGGGCGTGATAAGATCGCCAAAGCGATCTTCAGCCGGCTCCAAGAGTTCGCCTCCGAGCAAGGGTTAATTCTCGATCCCGAGGCGTTCCAGTCCACTGGAGTCAGCGGGCTTTTTCGGAACGCTGGTCTTCAACCCGGCCGACTGGCCATACGGCTTCTTCGCGTCGCCGCAACTGCCCGCATGCCGCGTCAATGTCCTTGCCGCGCGAACGACGGAAGTGCGCGACAAGTTTCCGTGCCCGCAGCACTGCGGCAAAAGCTTCAGCCGTCTCGTCGGACGACGGCTGGTAGGCGATGCCGCGCAAGCTCAAGCCGGTGGGATTGTAGCGCAGCAGATTGATGTGCATCCGCCGCGCGCCGAGCAACTCGGCGAGCAGACGCGCGTGCTCCGGCGAATCGTTCACCCCCGCGAGCAGACAATACTGAATCGTCACCGGCCGACCGCGGCTCGCCTGAAAACGATCCGCCGCCGCGAGGATGTCCGCGATGGGAAAGCGCTTCCCCATCGGCAACAACTTGGCGCGTGTGCTGTCGTCGGGCGCGTGCAGCGAAACCGCGAGATGGATGTTCAGGCCCGTGGCCGTCAGCGCATCAATGCCCGGCACGATGCCCACGGTCGAGACGGTGATCTGCCGCCAGCCGAGCGCGCCGAGTTTGTTGTCCGCCATCCGCTCCACCGCCGCGAGCACCGCGTCGAGATTGAGCAACGGCTCGCCCATGCCCATGAACACCACCGTCTGAAGTTTGCGCCCCACCGCCCGCGCCTCGCGCCGCAACGCGAGAAACTGTTCCACGATTTCTCCGGCAGTGAGATTGCGTTCAAAGCCCGTCTTCGTCGTCGCACAAAAATCACACCCCATCGCACAGCCCACTTGCGACGAAATGCAGCCCGCCGCGCGGTCGTCGCGGAAGTCTGGCATCAGCACCGACTCCACCGTCCGCCCGTCCCCGAGCCGCAGCAGGAGCTTGGTCGTGCCATCCTTCGCCACCTGTCGCACCGCCAGCGTCGCCGCGCTTGGAGCGAACTCAGCGCGCAACCGCTCGATCAATGCCTGCGGCAATCCGCGTGATGGCGAAGTCGCGATGTCGCCGCCCGCATAAAACGCCCGCAACACCCGCGCCGCATGACTTGGCTTGTAGCCCCAAGCTGCGAACCGTTGCGCGAGCGTGGCGGAATCGAAATCAGCGAGGGTGGCAGTGATAGGTGTGGCCGGATGGGGGGCAGATGCATCCATGCTAAATCACGCGGACAACGGCAGTCGTTTGAAGACGAAAAATCACGCCGCATGATGTAGCGGAACGAGGACCGCCACGCACGATAAAAGCTGCGCCATCCAGAGCCTGTAGCACATCATTCTCGTCCGCTCTCGACGGCGAACTTCTAGTCAAATAATCTCCTGTTGTGCCGCAACCGAAACCGACCAAGCCAACGACCTTTGCCGACTATAAGCCGGACGGGCGCAATTGGATCACTCTCGCGACCGGCGAATATTTTCCCGACATCCTCAAGGATGCCTGCACACTGTACGGACCAGTCCTCGTGCTTTTCTGGCAACTCCTGCGTTCATCGGAATCCTCGCCGCGGCTGCTGATGCAGATTGCCGAGCAGACGGATGGCTGGATGCGCGTCCAGCTAGCCCGTGTGTTTCGGAAATACGTCAGCCCCGAGACGCCGGTGGAAATGCTGAAGCAGAAATCGAAGGCGGCGAAAATTTGCGAGGAATTCGGCAAAGGTTTTCGGCCCGTTCACGAAGTTCAGGCGGCGTTCTCCACGCGCCCGTTGCCGGATGAAGCTCTCTGCGCGCTGCTGTGGGAATACAAAGACCGCGGCAAAAAGGGATACGATCTGACTGAACGGCATTTCGCCCTGTTCCGGGAAAAGTTTCCGAACCTCCCGCTGTCCGGGCCAGAACGCGCCGGAAAGGACATCCTGCTTGGCGAAGTTTTCCCGAATTATCCGAAGCCCAGCCGTCCGGTGGACTTCATCATCCGCGAGCAGGCCAAAGGCGACGTGCTCGCCGTGGGTCTCGCGCGCTACGACGGAGATCGCGGCGGCGCGCAGGAAGACGACCGCACCGGCGGTTACAGCAACTGCGCAGACGAAGTGCTGGCCTACGCGCGCAAGCACGGCCTGCGCACCAAAGTCATCTTCATCAACGATGGCCCCGGCCTCCTGCTCGGCTCCATGTGGAACGACTACGCCGCGCTGGAACGCAGCCACAAAGGCCGCATCCTTGTCGCCACACTCCGCATGGTGCCGGAGCGGCTCACCCGCGAATGGCTCGCCTCCTGACATGGCTACCGGCATTCCAAATTCTAACGGTGGAAACGGGCGCACCCCGGCACGGATGGGCGACGCCGCAACGGTCACGCTGACCTACCCCAGAAAGAAATCTGCTGCGGCCATCCTGGCCACGCCGCCCGCGAAACTCACCATCGCTTGGTCAGGCGAAACCTCCCCCAGCCGCAACTCTCTTTACTACGGCGAAAACCTCGCCGTCCTCGCCGCGCTCTCTCACGACCCGCGCGTGCGGGGCAAAGTCCGCCTCATTTACATAGACCCGCCCTACGCCACGCGCAGCGTCTTCCAGTCACGCAAGCAGGCCGACGCTTATCACGACCTTCTCGCCGGGGCCGACTACATCGAATTCCTCCGTGAACGCCTCATCCTCCTGCGCGACCTCCTCGCCGCCGACGGCAGCATCTACGTCCACCTCGATGAAAACATGGCTTTTCAAGCCAAGGTGCTCATGGACGAAATCTTCGGCCCGTCGAACTTCCGCAATTGGATCACCCGGAAAAAGTGCAACCCCAAGAACTACACACGCAAGACCTACGGCAACGTCTCCGACTACATCCTCTTCTACACGAAGTCCGACGATTACGTCTGGCACCGTCCGCTCATCACCTGGACCGACGAACATGCCGCGCGCGAATATACTTACGTCGAACCCGGCACCGGACGGCGCTACAAAAAAGTCCCGATCCACGCGCCCGGTGTTCGCAACGGCGAAACCGGCAAGCCGTGGCGTGACATGACGCCGCCGCCCGGCAAGCACTGGCAGTATCTGCCGCGCACTCTCGATGAAATGGACGCGCGTGGAGAAATCTACTGGTCACCGACCGGCAACCCGCGCCGCAAAATCTACCTCGACCAGAGCGGCGGCATCCCGGTGCAGGACATCTGGATGGAATTTCGGGACGCGCATAACCAGAACATCCGCATCACCGGCTACCCGACCGAGAAAAACCCCGCGATGCTCGCGCGCATCATCGCCGCATCGTCAAATCCCGGCGACCTCGTGCTCGATTGCTTCTCCGGCTCCGGCACCACGCTCGAAGCCGCGCACCGTCTCGGTCGTCATTGGCTCGGCATGGACAACAGTGCCGAAGCCATCCGCACCACGCTCGCCCGTTTCGCAAAAGGCGTCGAGCCGATGGGCGATTTCGTCCGACGGATGGAGCGCGAAGACGCGACGCAAAGCGACGAGGCGATGCTGCCACTGTTCGACGTGAACATCCCCGCCAAGGAAACGAACGACAACAACGGCGCACACGAACCCATTACGAATTTCGCCCTTCATGTCGCCGCCGGTCTGCAATGCAACGAAATCTTGAAGCACTGGCCTCCGGCTGGATTGCCCAACTCATCGCCATCAGTCGGGAGCGTTGCCGACTATGACACTGCTACACTTCGCGAGGAATTGGCGTCCCCAACCATCCGTCCCGTCCCGCCGCGCCGCCCCGCCCGCTATTCCGCCAAGAGAGCGAAGCGCAAGCCCGCTGCAAGAATTTCAAAGTAGTTGCCCAACGTGCGTGGGCTTTCACTAAACGCCGACCAACAAAAAAGCCGCTCCGGTTTCCCCGAGCGGCTTTTGAATTGTCAAAAGCGAATTACTTCTTCTTCGCCTTCGGAGCGGCGGCCTTGCGCTTTTCCTCGATCGCAGCCTGCGCGGCGGCGAGGCGGGCGACGGGGACGCGGTAGGGCGAGCAGCTCACGTAGCTGAGGCCGATCTTGTGGCAGAACTTCACGGAATCAGGTTCGCCGCCGTGTTCGCCGCAGATGCCGAGCTTGATGCCGGGCCGGGTCTTGCGGCCCTTCTCGATGGCGATCTGCATGAGCTGGCCGACGCCGGTCTGATCGATCGTGGCGAAGGGATTCTTCTTCACGATTTCCAGTTCCGCGTAGCCGGGCAGGAAGCTGCCGGAGTCGTCACGCGACATGCCGAGCGCGGTCTGCGTGAGGTCGTTCGTGCCGAAGCTGAAGAACTCGGCGGTCTGCGCAATCTCGTCGGCGGTGAGCGCGCCGCGCGGGACTTCGATCATCGTGCCGACGGAGTATGCGATCTTCACCTTCTTCTCCTTCTGCACGAGGGCGGCGACTTCGTGGACGACCTGGACCTGGAGGTCGAGTTCCTTCTTGAAGCCGACGAGCGGAATCATGATCTCGGGTTTGGCCTTGAAGCCTTTCTTGTTCGCATCGGCAGCGGCCTCGAAGACGGCGCGGGCCTGCATGGCGGTGATCTCCGGGAACTTGATGCCGAGACGGCAGCCACGGAAACCGAGCATCGGGTTGAACTCATGCAGTTCGTGGACGCGGTGCATGATCTTCTCGACGGGCACACCGAGTTTCCGCGCGAGATCCATCTGCGCTTCCTTCGAGTTCGGCAGGAACTCATGCAGCGGCGGGTCGAGGAAACGGATGGTGGCGGGATAGCCCTTCAGCTCCTTGAAGATGCCGAAGAAGTCTTCGCGCTGATACGGGAGAAGCTTGGCGAGCGCGGCCTGACGGGCTTCGAGCGAGTCCGCGAGAATCATCTCGCGCATCGCGTCGATGCGGTCGCCCTCGAAGAACATGTGCTCGGTGCGGGTGAGACCGATGCCGACCGCGCCAAACGCAATGGCGTTGGCCGTCTGCTCCGGGTTGTCGGCGTTGGTGCGGACGGACATGCGCGTGGCCTGCGAGCACCACTTCATGAGTTGCGCGTAGTTCTTGAACTTCTCGGTCGCCTGCGCGGCCTTGTCGCCGTTGATGAGGCCGGAGACGATCTCGGACGGCGCGGTCTTAATCTGGCCGCCATAGACGAGACCGGAGGTGCCGTCGATGGAGAGGAAGTCGCCTTCCTTAAAGGTCTGGCCATCGACGGTCACAGTCTTCTTGTCGTAATCCACCACCAGTGCCGCTGCGCCGCAGACGCAGACTTTGCCCATCTGACGAGCCACGAGCGCCGCGTGCGAGGAGACACCGCCGCGCGCGGTGAGAATGCCTTCCGCCGCGATCATGCCGCGCAAGTCTTCGGGTGAAGTCTCAACACGAACGAGGAGAACCTTCTCGCCCTTTTCAGCGGCGATGACGGCGCGATCCGCATTGAAGTAAATCTTGCCGGTGGCCGCACCTGGACCCGCCGGGAGACCGGTGGCGATGGCCTTGGCTTTCTTGACCTCGGCGAGGTCAAAGATGGGCGCGAGCAACTGTTCGAGCTGGTCAGCCGGGTTGCGGAGAATGGCGGTTTCCCAGTCGATGAGCTTCTCCTTCACCATGTCGGCAGCGAACTTGAGCGCGGCCATCGCGGTGCGTTTGCCGTTGCGCGTCTGGAGCATGAAGAGCTTCCCTTCCTGCACGGTGAACTCGATGTCCTGCACGTCTTTGAAATGCTTCTCCAACGTCTTGCGCACCAGCATCAGCTCGGCATAGCTCTTGGGCATCTGCTCCTTGAGCTTGAGCACCGGCTCGGGCGTGCGGACACCAGCCACGACGTCTTCGCCCTGAGCATTGATGAGAAATTCGCCGTAGAATTCGTTCACGCCATTCGCGGGATTGCGGGTGAAGGCCACGCCGGACCCGGAGGTCTCGCCGGTATTGCCGAACACCATCGCCTGCACGTTGACGGCTGTTCCCCATTCGGTGGGGATGTTGTATTTCGCGCGATACACTTTCGCGCGGTCGTTCATCCAAGAGCCGAAGACAGCGCCCGCTGCGCCACGGAGTTGGTCCCAAGGATTATTCGGGAACGCCTTGTTCGTGCGTTCCTTCACGAGCGCCTTGAAGCGCTTCACGAGTTCCTGTTGATCGGCGGCGCTGAGATCCGAATCAATGATGTCGCGGTGATAGGTCTCGTGCTTGAAGGTGTGAATGGTGTGCTCGAACGGATCGTGATCTTCGCCTTCGCGCTTCTGCACGCCCATGACCACGTCGCCATACATCTGGATGAAACGGCGGTAGCAATCCCACGCGAACCGCTCATTGCCCGTGGCCTTGGCCAGCGCCAGCACGGCCTGGTCGTTCAGGCCGAGGTTCAAAATCGTGTCCATCATGCCCGGCATCGAATCGCGCGCACCGGAGCGCACCGCGACGAGCAGCGGCATCCCGGAGGTGGAGCCGAACTTCGTGCCCATGATCTTCTCCATGTTGGCGACGCCGGCTTCCATCTGGACCTGCAACGAGGCCGGATAGGTGCGCTTGTTGGCGTAGAAATAAGTGCAGACTTCCGTCGTGATCGTGAAGCCGGGAGGAACAGGCAGGCCGATGCGCGTCATCTCGGCGAGGTTCGCGCCCTTGCCGCCGAGGAGGTTCTTCATCGAACCGTTGCCGTCGGCCTTGTTGGCGCCCCAAGTATAAATGTACTTGAGAGCCTTGGCGGCGGGTTTCTTGGAG
>JAYVNY010000273.1:0-3199 GCA_043758205.1 Akkermansia sp. | reverse complement strand
GCTCCGCGCGCGCCGGGGTGAGGCTTCGGCAAGTTCCGCAAGGCTTCTCTGCGGGCCAGACCCGGCGCGCGCGGAGCGACGCGCCCTACCACGCCCAGGTTTTTTTAAGAACTGTGTTCCGGCCCCCGCGCTCCACCAACCAAATCCCGCCCAGAAACTTTCCGCTTGGCTCCGGCCGTGGTCAGGAGCACGCTCCGACCAAGCCTATGGACACAAACCCTCGTCCGTTTCGGAGCCTTCTCACCCTCATTCTTTTCACCACCGCGCCCGCGCTGTTGGCCGGCGAGGCGGACATCAAAATCCCCGAGCTGCATTCCGTGGGGTTTCAACTCGCGGGCACGAACTCGATCATCACCGGGCCCACGCTCATGTACATTGGTCTCGTCATCTGCCTGCTCGGCGCGCTCTTCGGCGTGCTGCAATACGTGCAGACCAAAAATCTGCCCGTGCATGAGCGGATGCGCAGTGTGTCGAACATCATCTGGGAGACGTGCAAGACGTATCTGTTGCAGCAGGGAAAATTCCTCGCGGTGCTCTGGGTGCTGATCGCGTTGTGCATGGTTTATTATTTCGCGGCCTTGCAACACGCGCCGTTCGGGAACGTCATCATAATTCTGCTCACCTCGATACTCGGCATCCTGGGCAGCTACGGCGTGGCGTGGTTCGGCATCCGCATCAACACGCAGGCCAATTCGCGCGCCGCCTTCTCGGCATTGAAGGGCAACTCGCTCGACACGTTGAACGTCTCGCTGCGCGCGGGCATGAGCGTGGGCATGCTGCTGGTGAGCGTGGAACTGTTCTTCATGATTTGCATCCTGATGTTCCTGCCCTCGCACCTGGTGGGTCCGTGCTTCATCGGCTTTGCCATTGGCGAATCGCTGGGCGCGAGCGCGCTCCGCATCTGCGGCGGCATCTTCACGAAGATCGCGGACATCGGCGCGGACTTGATGAAGATCGTCTTCAAGCTGCCGGAGGATGACCCGAAAAATCCCGGCGTCATCGCCGACTGCACCGGCGACAACGCCGGCGACAGCGTGGGGCCGAGCGCGGACGGCTTCGAGACGTATGGCGTGACGGGCGTGGCGCTGGTCACGTTCCTCGCGCTCTCGCTGGGCGAGCGTCAGCCGGACACCTGCGGCAAGCTCATCCTCTGGCTCTTCTCCATGCGCATGTTGATGATTCTCACCTCGCTCGTTTCCTACTGGCTGAATGGTCTCTATTCGAAAGCCAAGTTCGGCCACAAAAAGGAGTTTGACTGGGAAGCGCCGCTGACGTCGCTCGTCTGGCTGACGTCGTTGATTTCCATCGCAGTGACGTTTGGTGCGAGCTGGCTGCTGCTCGGGGCGTTTGGCGCGCGGAGTGATTTGTGGTGGGTGCTGTCGGCGATCATCAGTTGCGGCACGCTGGCCGGCGCGGTGATTCCGGAGTTCACGAAGGTCTTCACCAGCACGCACTCGCGGCATGTGAAGGAAGTGGTCACCGCCTCGCGACAGGGCGGCGCGTCGCTGAACATTCTTTCCGGCCTGGTCGCGGGAAATTTCTCTGCGTTCTGGAAAGGGCTGACCATTCTGGTGCTGATGCTGGTGAGCTACCTCTTCTCGAAGCACTCATCGGTGGCGGGCTTGATGCCGGGGGACATCAGTTTCGCGGCGCCGATTTTTGCGTTCGGCCTGGTGGCGTTTGGCTTCCTCGGCATGGGACCAGTGACCATCGCGGTGGACAGCTTCGGGCCGGTCACGGACAATTCGCAGTCGGTTTATGAACTGAGCCAGATCGAATCCGTCCCAAAAATCAAAGAAGAAATCCAACGCGACTTCGGCTTCACGCCCGACTTCGAGCGCGCGAAACACGAACTCGAAAAAGGCGACGGCGCGGGCAACACCTTCAAGGCCACCGCCAAGCCCGTGCTCATCGGCACCGCCGTCGTCGGCGCGACCACGATGATCTTCGGCATCATCATGCTGCTGAAAACGATCCCCGAATACTCGAACGTCATCGAGCGCCTCAGTCTCGTTCAGCCGGAGGTGTTGCTCGGCCTGCTCATGGGCGGCTCGGTCATTTACTGGTTCACCGGGGCATCCATTCAGGCGGTGGTCACGGGCGCGTATGGCGCCGTGGTCTTCATCCAGAAAAACATCCGGCTCGACCAGGCGGCGGCGTCCATAGAGGACAGCAAGGAGGTCGTCCGCATCTGCACCGTCTATGCGCAGAAAGGCATGGTGAACATTTTCATCGTGGTCTTCTGCTTCGCGCTCTCGCTCGCGCTGTTCAATCCGTTCTTCTTCATCGGTTACCTCGTCGCCATCGCCTTCTTCGGATTGTTCCAGGCCATCTTCATGGCCAACGCGGGCGGTGCCTGGGACAACGCCAAAAAAATCGTGGAAGTGGACTTGCGCGAGAAAGGCACGCCGCTCCACGCCGCTACCGTCGTCGGCGACACCGTGGGCGATCCGTTCAAGGACACGTCCTCCGTCTCGCTCAATCCCGTGATCAAATTCACCACGCTCTTCGGCCTGCTCGCCGTGGAGATCGCCGTGCAGATGAAAAACCAGCAGCTCAAGTACGGCCTCGGCGGGGTGATTTTTCTAATCGCGCTCTTCTTCGTCTATCGCTCCTTCTACGGCATGAGAATTCCCGTGGAACACGAGACGGAAGGCGTGATGGTGATCGGTGCGCCGGACGACAAGCTCGATCCTCCCAAATAAAAATTGAATCAATGCTCCGTGTCGGGCACCGCCGCGCGTAGCGAGCGGTGCCAGAGCCACAGAATTCCCAAACCGAACAGGCCGCCCGCCGTGTCAATCATCACATCCCGCACTGCGCCCGTGCGGTTGGGGACGAACGATTGATGCCACTCGTCCGTGGCCGCGTAGAGCGCCACGGCCAGCAGCGCCAGGCCCGCCACCCGCCACGACCACGGACGCGCGTCATGTCGCACCGGACGGCGTAAAGCCCGCCACCACAGCCAGGCGAGGATCGCGTACTCCGTTAGATGGGCCGTCTTCCGCACGCACCAACGCACGGCCTCGACGTTCTCCACAGAAATATCCGGCCAGAACCGGCGCAGGAACGGTTCTAAAAATCGCGACGTGCGCTGCGTGGATTGCGCGTCGGCGGACCCGCTGAAAATCACGCCCATCCAGATCAGGAGCGGCAGCCAATAGCGTGCGAATGTGACCATGCGGCGCGAGCAAAACAG
>JAYVNY010000272.1:0-17868 GCA_043758205.1 Akkermansia sp. | reverse complement strand
AATTTCCACGGAGTAAATCCCCGCGTCGTTCGTACCCACGCTGGCCAGTGCGAGCGAACTGCTCGTCTCACCCGGCAGCACGTCGCCGTTGCGCCGCCAGACAACTTGCCGCGGGCCGGTGCCAGAGATCGCCGTGTTGAAATTCAACGGTTCGCCCGCGCAGCGTACTGCGTTCGCCAGCGGCGTGGCCGAGATTGATGGCCGCAAGTCCAGCCGTGCCCCGCGCGTGATGAATCCGCACTGGCCTGAGACGGTCACGGTGTAGCTGCCCTCGTCGGCGGGCGAGATGTTCGTGAGCGCGAGCGTGTCCGTGTCGTTGGACAGCAGCTGACCGTCGTGCCGCCAGACATACATGAATGGACCCGCGCCCGCCGCCTGGGCCGTGAACGCCGCGTTCGCACCGGGGCAGACGAGTTGATCCGTGAGCGGCTCGACCGTCGTGAGCGGGAGGACCGTGAGGACGAATGAATTCGTGACCGAGTTGCACGCGCCGGTGACTTCCACGGTGTAAAGGCCCGCGTCGTTCGTCGTGACCGGCTCGAGATACAGCACCTCGCTCGTCTGACCCGCGAGCACCGTGCCGTCGCGCCGCCAGACGATGCTGAACGGGCCGGTGCCGGAGACGAGCGGGCCGGTCTCCAGATCGCCGCCCACGCACACCGTCAAATCTTCCAGCGCCGTGGCAGTGGTCCGGAGCCGAACGGCGAGCGTGGTGGAATTGGTCACGGCGTTGCACACGCCGGTGACCTCCACCGAGTAGGGACCGGCGTCCGCCACGCCCGCGTCCGAGATCGTTAGATTGGAATTTGTCGCGCCAGCAATGACCGCGCCGCCGTGCCGCCACACGAAGGTGAGCGGTCCCGCGCCGGACGCGACTGTGGCGAGAGAAATGGTTTCGCCCTCGCACGCCATCGCGTCGGAGAGCGGCGTGGCGGTGACGCGTTCAAAAACGGTGAGGGTCGCGGCGTTCGTGATCGTGCCACACGCGCCGGTGACTTCGACGGTGTAAAGGCCGGCGTCGTTGGTGGCGAGGTTCGTGCGGGTGAGCGTGGCGGAAATTTCTCCGGGCAGCGCCACGGCATTCCGCCGCCAGACGAAGGTCAGCGGCGCGCTGCCGCCTGCCGTGGTGCTGAAGGTCACGCTCCCGTTCGCGCAGCGCGTGGCGTCAGCGAGCGGCGTGGCGGTGGTCAGCGCGCGCACGAGGAGCGTGGTGGAATTCGTCACGCTGTTGCACGCGCCGGTGATTTCGACGGAATAGACTCCGGCGTTGGTGAGGGAAAGATTCGTGAGCGTCAGTGCCGCGCTGTTCGCGCCATCCATCAGCACCCCATCGTGCCGCCACGCGAAAGTCAACGGGCCGGTGCCTTGCGCGACCGTGCTGAACGTGACCGCGCCCCCCTCGCACTGCTCCGCACTCGGGAGCGGCGTCGCCGTGGTCAGCGCGCGCACGGTGAGCGTCGCGCCGCGGGTCACGCTGCCGCACGCGCCGGTCACTTCCACGGTGTAACTGCCCGCGTCATTCGTCGTGAGGCTGGGCAGCGAGAGCGTGGCGATGGTCGCGCCGGAAATGATCAACCCATTCTGCCGCCAGACGAACGTGAACGGGCCGGTGCCGTCGGGCGTGGTCGTGAAGGTCGCCGCTTCGCCCGCGCAGTGAATTTGATCAGCGAGCGGCGTGGCGGCGGTGTTCGTCAGCACCGTGACGAGTGCGGAATTCGTCGCGCTGCCGCAGGGTCCGGTCACTTCCACGGCGTAGCTGCCGGCACTCGCGGAGTCCACCGCACCGAGATGCAGCGCGGGCTGGTTCGAGCCGGAAATCACATTGCCGTCCTTGCGCCACACGATGGTCAACGGCCCGGTGCCGTTCGTGGTCGTCTGTAACAGCACGGGCGTGCCGGGACACGCCGTGACGTTCGGCAACGGCGTGAGCGCGGGCGGCGTGCGGACGGTGAGCACGGCGGTGCTGTTGAACGATCCACCGCACAGGCCGGTCACGTCGATTCGGTAAAGCCCCGCGTCCGCCGCCGAGACGTTTGTGAGCGAGAGCACGGCGTTGGTCTGGCCGGACAGGAGAACAGCGTTGCGCCGCCACTGATACGTCAGGCCGACTCCGCTGGCGTTGGCGGGGAAATTCACATTCGCCCCCGCGCACACGGTCTGCGGCATGGGACCGATCAAGAGGGTGTTCGGATTCACCGTGAGCGTGGCGCTGTTCGTGACGGTGCCGCAGAAGCTGGAGATGACGACCGAATACACGCCGGAGTCCGCGTCCGTGACGTTCGGCAGTAGCAGCGAGGGATTCGTCTGACCGGTCAACGGCACGCCGTCGTGCCGCCACGCGAAGGTGAAGAGGGCGCAACCCCTCGCGCTCACGTCGAATTGCACGGTCTGGCCCACACAGACCACGGCGTTGCTCGGCGTCGGTCCCTCGATGCTGTTCGGCCCGCGGCAGAGGATGGCGGAGATTTGATCGAAGACGGCAATGAGCTGCGACGAGTTGTTGACGTAGAAGAAATCATTCGTCGAGGAAGCGGTGGCGGCGAGCAACGCCTGGTCCACGTTGGCGCCGGAGCCGTCGTTCAGGCCCATGGTGAAAATGCGCGTGCCCGCGAGTTTGGCGAGGTGAGCATTGGACAGCACCTGACTCACGGAATCGCCGTCCTGCGATTTCGGCACGCCGTCGGTGAGCAGGACCATCACCGGCAGCGCGCCGACGCGATGGCGGATGGACGTGAGTTCTGCCTGTGCAGTGTTCAGCCCGCAACTGATGCAGGTGCCGCCCATGGCCACCGGCAAGGCGCTGATCGCCGCTTCGACGGATGCCGCATTGGCACTGAGTGGGTGATCCAAGGTGGCGGTGGGGTTGTAAGAAACCAGTCCCGTGATGTCGGCATTGGTGCCGAGGATGAGGTTGCGCACGAAGTTCGTCGCGGCGGTGCGTGCATCGTTGTAGGGCACGCCGAACATGGACCCGGAGCGGTCAATGACCAGCATCACGTCGAGCGAGTTGAAGCAGTAGGCGACGAGCAGCGTGGCGCTGGCGCTGGCGCTGCAACCATTGGTCCGGCTGGCGGTGACGGTGTAGGTGCCGCTGTCGGCGAGGGCGAGGTTGCTCAATATCAGGCTGCGATTCGTCTGGCCTGGAATGATGACGCCATCCTTGCGCCAGTTGAAACTCGTCGCGCCGCTGCCCGCGCTGGCCGCGGTGCTGAAGCTGGCGAAGGTGCCGACGTAGCGCACGAGGTTCGTGAGCGGCGTGACGGTGAGGCCGGGATTGACGGCGAGGCTGCCGATGTTGGTCACGAAGTTGCAGGCGTTGGTGACGACAACCCGGTAATCGCCCGCGCTGGCCAGCGTGACGTTGGGGAGAATCAAGATGTTGTTCGTCGCGCTTGCGATGGGCGAGTTCGTGCGCCGCCATTGAAACGTGTACGGCCCGCCGCCATTCGTGGGCGCGATGAAGATCACGGTGTCGTTCGAGCACGCGGTTTGAGGCGGAATGCTTTGGGCAGTCATCGCCGTGGAGACGAAGAGCGTGGCGAAATTCGTGGCGCTGCCGCAGGGGCCGGTGGACTCCACCGAATACACGCCGGCCGTGGCGGTGGTGACACTGGGAATGTTCAGCACCGTTCCCGTCACGCCGGGGATGACCGCGCCATCCTTGCGCCAGACGAGGGTGAACGGGCCGGTGCCGTTCGTGACGGCGGTGAACGTGGCGGCGGTGCCCACGCAATGCGCGCGACGCAGTGGATTGATCGTCACGGCCACGCAGTCATTCGAGAGCAGGAAGGCGCGGAGCGTGACGGAGTTGGAGATGTTGAGTTGGAGTCGCAGGGCCCATTCCCCTTGATTGGTGGTGGAGAAGCCGAGGCAGGGTGAGTTGTAGTTGCTCAAGACATTCCAAACGTCCGCACCTCCACCGGGCAGGTAAGAAAGATAATTCGTCGTCAGTTGACCATTGCCCAAGGTGTCCGGGCGGTCGGACCCGGCATTGTTCACGCACGAGGTGCTGCCATTGGGCAGCAGCCACGTCACGTTCCAATCCGCCGTGTTCGGCGGCATTCCTTCCACACGCACGAATGCGGACTGCGCAGTGGTGAAACGGTTCGTCTCCGCCGTGAGCAACGGATCCGAGAACGCCCGGATGGCCACGACGTAGAACTGTTGCGTGGCGATATTGATCGGCGGCCCGCTGCACGCGCCGCCGGGGAAAGTTTCCACAATGAATTTGTAAGTCCCGTTCGTGGTCGGCGCGTCGCCAGGCTGGATGACGTAGCTGTTGTCCGTGCTGTTGAAGGCGGTCGTGGGTGTGCAAACCGACGAGGGATTTTTCACCACGCCCGTCGCGTCACGCACGATCACGCGGTACCAAAAGCCGTTCGAGACTGTGACCTCCGGCACCACGCGGTCACCGGCGCTGAAAACGCGGTTGGTCAATCCGTTCGTCGCCGCAAGCCGCAGGCGGGGAAAAGAAAACGACTGGGCCAGGGAACAGGAGGTTCCCGCCGAGAACAGCAGCAGCGCGAGCAGACACCGCACCCCCGCAGAGTATTTTAGCTCAGTCAACATGTGGAGACCCGGCGAAACGGAGTTTTATGATTGGGGCGGCGTGCGATGGGTTCCCCCGCGCCGCCCGGGTCCGTGTGCAATGCCGGGCTTTTCCTACTTAGAGCAGGCTAGTCAGCCAAAGGCGGACAAACAAGAGGGAAACACCGCAACGGCGGTTGGTGAAACTACGGAAGTCGGGCGGGAGGAACTGGCCGGGCAGCCGCGCCAGTTGCCACCGGTCCTTCTCCGTGGTCTCCCTGAATCTGCGGGAGAAACTTCCGGGAGGAGTGAGAACCGGGTCCGGATGCGCCCACGCCAACCGCCGCACGGATTTTTGCGTTTGACCCCCTCCGGCACGGTGTCTAGGGTGCGCCCTCAATTTTCTAAAATTCTATGTTCGGAACGATTCGCCGTCATCAAAGCTGGCTCTGGGTGTTCATCATCGCCGCCATCATCATCAGTTTCGTGGTGTACTTCCAGCCGGGCAGCCAGCGCGGGGCGGGCCGGCAAGGCGGCAACGCCGACGGCTTTGAACTGAACGGCAAACCGGTCACGCAAAAAATGGTCGCCGGTGCGGCCCGCGAAGTGCGCCTGCTTTACTTCCTGAACTTCCGCCGCTGGCCCGAGCAAGACACCGAGCGCGCGCAGCAGATGGGTTTTGACGTCGAGCAGGAGGCCTACCTCCGTCTCTTCCGTGCAGCGAAGGCCGAGGAGGCGGGCATCACGATCCCTGACCAAACTGTGGCCGATCTCGCCCGCCGCCTGATGGGCGAGAACGTGGACACGGATCGTTTCACGAAAGAATTGCTCATCCCGAACGGCCTGACCCTCGATGACTTCGAGCGGTTCGTCCGCAACGACGCGGCCATTCAACAGCTCAGTTCCGTGGTCGGCGCGGCCGGCCGGCTCATCACGCCCGCCGAAGCCGAGGCGGCCTACCGTCAGGAAAATCAGGAGACCGGTGGCGACATCGTGTTCCTCAACCTCAGCAATTATCTCAGCCAGGTGGTGGTGACGAATGGCGCGCTCTCGAACTGGTACAACCTGCGCGGCTATCGCACGCCGGAAAAAGTTCAGGTCAGCTACGTCGAGTTTCCGCTCACCAATTTCACCGCCGACGCCGAGAAGCGTTTCTCCGAAGTCACGAACCTCGCCCAACAATTGCGCGACGTGTATTTCAAGGGCGGCCCGGACAACTTCAAAGACACCAACGGCGTCGTGATGTCCGAGTCCAACGCCCTCGCCAAAATTCGCAGCACCGAGCTGAACCGCGTGGCCGCGTCCTTCGCCGCACGCAGCGCGAATGACTTCGCCAACCAGTTGTACGACAAACAGCCCGTGACGGTGGCGAACTTCCTCGCCCTCGCCGCGTCGAACAACCTGCCCGTGCAGACCAGCCTCCCCTTCGACCGCGAAGACGGCCCGACGAATCTCGACGTGTCGCCGAAGTTCGTCACGGCCGCGTTCTCGCTCAACGCCACGAGCAACCCGGTGGCCGTGCAACCGCTCGACGGCCAGCATGGTTTCTACATCATCGCGTTGAAGCAGAGTTTCCCCAGCGAGCTGGAACCGTTCGCGAGCATCCAGGCCAAGGTTGAGGACGATTACAAACGCTACAACGCTTTCACCATCGCCTACAGCGCGGCGACAAATTTCATCGGCCAGGCCACGATCGGACTCGCCCAGGGCAAGACCTTTGAGGAACTCGCCCTCGCGCAGAAACTCAAAGTGGAGACGCTCCCGCCCATCTCCGCGCGCACCGAATCCGTCACGAACCTGGAAGAGCGCGTGGACATCCGCCGCCTCAAATCCATCCTGCTCAATCTCGAACCCGGCAAGATCAGCACCTACACGCCGAACCCGCCCGAAGGCGGCTACATCGTCTATGCGCGCGCCAAACTGCCCATGGACGAGACGAAGCTGAAGGCCGAGTTGCCCAAGTTCCTCACCGAACTGCGCTACCAGAAGCAGAACGAGATTTTCAACCAATGGTTCCGCAAGCAGATCGAGTCGGCGAAGATTCCGCTGCCGAATCGCCGCCGCGCGGGGCAAAGCTAGGCTCGGGCGGAGCCAGCTGATTGGGTTTCGTGCCGCGCCCTGGGGCGGCGCAAAATCCAAATTTCAAAAAATCAAAATCCAAATAACATCCGAGCACCCCAAAACCGAAGCCGATGGCGTTCAAGCAGTCCGGCCTGCCGCTGACTCCCGCGCGTCTTGTAATTTATGACTTTGGAATTTGTTTGGGATTTGGGATTTGGGATTTGGAGTTTCTCCCCACCCCGTTCATGAACACGCCCCTTCCCTCCGCGTCGCCGATCAAACTCTCGTCGCCCGAGACGCAGGAGTTTTGGGAAATCCCCGTCGTCTTCGAGGACGAGCATCTGCTCGTCCTCAACAAACCCGCGCGCCTGCTCACTTCGCCCGACGCGGACGACGCGGCCCGCCCGAGCCTGATGAAGCTGCTCCACGCGGGCATCGCCGCCGGCAAACCGTGGGCGGCCGCGCGCGGACTCACTTATCTCAACAACCCGCACCGCCCCGACTTCGAGGCTTCCGGCGTGTTGCTGCTCGCGAAGAACAAGCCCGCCTTCCTCAAACTCGCCGACCTCTTCGGCTCAGACCAGCCACAGCGGACTTACCTCGCGCTCGTGCATGGCACGCCGGAGCAGGACGAGTTTGAAGTTAATGCGCCCATCGCCCCGCACCAGATCAGTCCCGGCCTGATGCGCGTGGAACCGGACCTCGGCAAGGCCGCGCGCACCGGCTTCAAAGTGCTGACGAAATTCCTCGGCTACACTTTGCTTCAGTGTCAGCCCTTCACGGATCGCACCCACCAGATTCGCGTTCATCTGTACCATGTGCATCTGCCCGTGCTCGGCGATGCGCTCTATCGCGGCGGAAAACTTTATCTCTCCCAGATCAAAACCAAGTATCGCGCGCGCGACGACCGCGAAGAACGCCCGCTCATCTCCAGCGCCGCCCTGCACGCCGAGACGCTCACCCTGCCCCACCCCGTCACCGGCGAAACGATCACCATGACCGCGAAATGGCCGAAGGATTTGGAAGTGGCCGTGAAGTATCTGAAGCTGTTTGCGGCGCTGTAACGTGCCGCCAGCATCCCGCTGGCGTTTTGGAGCGCCGGTCTCCGACCCGGCTCGTTGAGGTTCTTGGTCAGGCAGAAGCCGGCACTACAATTCGAAAGCTCGCCAGCGGGACGCTGGCGGCACGTTGTTTACTGCTTCATCACAAACTCGTCCAAATTCAGAAGCACGTTCGCCACGACGATCCACGCGGCCAGTTCCGCCGCCGCGTCTTTTTCTTTCGTCTCTGCGCCGACGAACTTCACAAATTTCGTCGCTGACTCGGCATCCGCCCCGTAGTGCGCCAGTTGTTTCTCCGCGAGCGCGGCCAGTTGTTTCGCCTCACCCTTTCTCGGCGCACGCGCCAGGCACACGCGCAAGCCAAACGCCGCGCGCTGCTCCGCCGCCGCGCCGCCTTCGCTCAACATCCTCTTCGCCAACGCCTGCGCGCATTCGAGATAGACCGGGTCATTCATCAGCGTGAGCGCCTGGAGCGGCGTGTTGCTGCGCGCGCGACGCACCACGCAGAATTCCCCGCTCGGCGCGTCGAATGACACCATCGAAGGGTACGGACTCGTGCGCCGCCAGAAGGTGTAAAGGCCGCGCCGGTATTTGTCCTCGCCCGGACTCGTCTCCCACTTGTCGCCGCTATAGACCACCTGCCACACGCCCTCCGGCTGCGGCGGCATCACTGGTGCACCGCCCAGTTTCCGACTGAGCAGGCCGCTCACCGCCAGCGATTGATCCCGCACCATCTCCGCCTCGAGCCGACGCCGCGTACCACGCGCGAGCAGGCGGTTGTAAGGATCGCGTTGCAGCAACTCCGGCGAAACCTTCGACGACTGGCGATAGGTGGTGGAAGTAATGATGAGCCGCAGGAGATGCTTGATGTCCCACGGCGTCTGACCTTGGGCCTTAGACCTTGGGCCTTGGTCCGCCCCACTCGGCTCCATGAACTCCACCGCCAGCCAGTCGAGCAGCTTCGGATGGCTCGGCGGCTCGCCCTGCGTGCCGAAGTCCTCGCTCGTCTCCACCAGGCCGACGCCGAATATCTGCTCCCAGAAACGGTTCACCATCACGCGCGCGGTCAGTGGATTGTTCGTGTCCACCAGCCAGCGCGCAAAGGCGAGGCGGTTCGTCACGCCGTTGGCGGGCAATGGATTCATCACCGCCGGCACGCCCGGTGACACGCGCTCGCCTTTGGTAAGAAAACTTCCGCGCACCAGCATGAAGGTGTCGCGCGGCTTGTTCAGTTCCTCCATCACCATCGAGGTCGGGATCGAGTCGTTGAACTTCTTTTCCGCCGCGCGGGCCGCCGCCAGCGTCTCGCGCGGCTCCTTCAACTCCGGCGCGGCGGCTTCAAAAAAGTCTTTCAGCTTCGCGCGTTGATCCTTGTCACGTTTCTCCGGCGCGGTCGTGAGCAGCTTGCGCAATTCCTCATTCGTGGGCTTCGCGTCTTTCTTCGCCTTCGCCGCCGCGTTTGTCCCCGGCGCGTTCGTCAGCTCGGTCAAAGTTTTTTCCTGCCACGCGACAAAGATGTTCGTGAGTTCCGTCGCGGACGCCGCTTTCTTCCAGCGCGCTTCGGCTTCCTTCAGCGCCTCGCGCTTGGCTGCCAGTTCTTCCTTCTCGCCCTCCCGAAAAAATTTCAGCACCGGCCGCTCATCGTCCTTGTCCGAGTCCGCCGTCTGATTCAGGAAGGCGTAGGCTTGGTAATACTCCTTCATCGCCAGCGGATCATACTTGTGATTGTGGCATTGCGCGCAGGCCATCGTCGTCGCCATCCAGGTGCTGAAGGTGGTGTTCACGCGGTCCACCACGGCCTCGTGCCGGAACTCCTCGTCGTCCGTGCCACCCTCGGTGTTCGTCATCGTGTTGCGATGAAACCCCGTCGCCACCTTCTGCTCCTGCGTCGCGTCCGGCAGCAGGTCGCCCGCGATCTGCTCGATGGTGAATTGATCGAACGGCTTGTTCTGGTTGAGCGCGCTGATGACCCAGTCGCGCCACGGCCACATGGTGCGCCGATTGTCCTTCTCGTAACCCTGCGTGTCCGCGTAGCGCGCCATGTCGAGCCAGGGCCGCGCCCAGCGTTCGCCGAAATGCGGCGAGGTCAACAGCCGGTCCACGACCTTCTCGTAAGCATCCAAGCTTTTGTCGGCGAGAAAGGCGTCAAGTTCCGCCACGCTTGGCGGCAGGCCCGTGAGGTCGAGCGACACGCGGCGCAACAACGTGGCGCGGTCGGCCTCGGGCGACGGCTTGAGCTTCTCCGCCTGCAACCGCTCCAGCACGAAGGCGTCAATGGGGTTGGGGAAAGTAATCAGTGAGCCAGTCATCAGTGAATCAGTCGAGCCGCCCTTCCGCGCCCCACTGATTACTGACTTAATGATTACTGACTTACTGACCTTCGGCACCACGGGCCGCACCGGCTTCTCGTAGGCCCAATGTTTCTTCCGCACCAACGCGCCGTCATCCGGCCAGGCCGCGCCGTCATCAATCCATTTTTGGATCAGCTTCGTCTGCGCTTCGGTCAGCGGCTCGCCTTTCGGGGGCATGACCTCGTCGGAATTCGTGGAGGTGATGCGCTGCCACAACAAGCTGTCGGCGCTGTGACCGGCGGCGATGGCGGGCTTCCCGGAATCACCCGGCGCGAAAGCGAACGCCTTGCGGTCGAGCCGCACGCCGGCTTTCTGCTTCTTCTCGCCGTGGCATTCGAGGCAGCGCTGTTCAAGGATGGGCCGCACTTCCCGCTGAAAATCCACCGGCGCGGCGGAGGAGGAAAGCAGCGCCGTCAAAAGGGCGGCGAACAACGCAAATGAGGCAGAGCGGCGCATGGATTTTCTGACGCGACTTTACCCTCCGGGCATTCAACCGGGAACGGAATTGTTTGCCGGCCGCCTCTCGTCGAGAGCCGTGGTCACGGAACCCGCTTGCTCGCGTCCGTAATTCCCTGCGCGCACCGCTCCCGCTGCTTCTGCTCCGTCAGCTTCAGTTCGCTCTTCACGAAGGTGATGGAGCGCGCGGCGCAGAACATGAGCACGCACATCACCACGAGCAATGCCATGACGATAATGAGCGCCGTGCCGCGCGCACGGTTTTCCGGGAAAGAAAGGTTCATCGCGCCGCCTCCGTTCCGGGGGCCGCGAGGAAGGTGAACAGCGGGCGCGTGGTGACGTTGGTGCGTTTGGTTTTCAATTCCACCTCCCAGCGCCACGCCGTGATCTGCGCCCTTGCCTCCGGCTGCATCGCGGACATTTGCACGGACGCGAGAAACAGTTGGGACGCCGCCTCGTTCGTGTCCTGACGCCACACCGCGCCGTCGCGGAAGAAATAACTCACGAGGCCGTGGCGCGTGGTGAGGCGGAGTTCCTGATGCTCCGGAAGCTGGACCGCGTTCGTCGCCGCGCGCACATCGGCACGCCAGCGTTCACCGGCCCGCAGCGTGCGCACGATGTCCTCGGAGTTGCGCGTGAGGGCGCGGGACTGCCCGTCCATCTGGTGATACGCCGCCATTGCCACGCCACACACGACGAAGAACACGGCGAGGTACGCCAGGCATTCCATGAGCGAGAAGCCGGATGCTCTGCAGTCAGAGCCGAAAGGTAGGGCGCGGCGCTCCGCGCGCGCCGGGCCGGAACGTGAAATCAAACGTGATTGGTCCAGCCAGGCCGCGGCGCGCGCGGAGCGCCGCGCCCTACCCCGGCATTCGTCATTCGTCATTTGCAGCATCATGGCAGCTTCACCTCCCGCACCATTTTGCGCCCGCGCTCGGGTCGCCATTCGAGACGGATGACTTTGTCTTCTTTCGTGAGGAGAAATTTTCCGGGCGGCAAATTTTTCGCGGCCCGCGCTATCGGTTTCAATTCGTGCGGTCCGACGGTGAAGGCACGCCACTCGCCAGCGGCGAGAATTTCCATTTCGCCGTCGAGAATTTCCATCGCCACCGTGTCGCGATAGTAGGCGCGCAGCATTTTGGTTTCGTAATACCACGCGCCACCGAGCGGCAACAGCACCGCCGCAAGAATGCCGATGGCGACGACGAGTTCGAGGTTAAGGAAGCCTGCGGCTGACGAACGCGGGCGCATGTCCAACATCGTGGAATTCCTCCCGGGGATTTGGGGCGGACGGGGATGGGGAAAAAGATTCGCATCCCGGTCCGCCCCTAATCCCCGGGGCATCTCCGCTCCGTCTCGACGGGTCGCACGCCACCTCACCACAGCACGCCCTCCTCAATGATGTTGGTCAGCACGTTGAACATGCCGATGACGAAGACGCCGATGACCAGGCCGTTCCACAGCACGAGCGCGGTGGTCAGCATTTGCGCCGCCGCTTGCTCCTGCTGAAACGCCTTCGCATCCAGTGACTCGAACCAGCCGCGCAGCGCGACGATGAAGCCCTGCGTTCCGTGCTGCGCGTTGGTCAGACGCCAGTGAAATTCCCCGCTGTCGTCCAGCGCGCGCACGGCCTCGGTGAGTTTCACGCCGGAACTAATTTGCGCCGCGACGCGTTCCGCCCTTTTGGTGAACAGCGAATTGTCCGCGCCCTCCGCCGCCAGTTGCACCGCGCGCTGCTCCGGCACGCCCGCGTCGAGCAGCAGCGCGAGCATGGTGGCAAAGTCACGTTGCATCCGCTTCCGCCGCCACGGCAGTAGCCAGAGCACGCGGTCGAGGAGCAGGAGCCGCGGGCGCATCCTCGGCCCGGCGATGTAGCAGAACATGATGAATTGAAACCCCAGCATGACGGCGATTTGCAGCCACGCAAAACTGTGGCTGGTCGCGAAGAACGCCTGGCTGAACGGCGGCATCGTCCCGCCCATGTCCTGCGCGAGCATCTCGAACTTCGGCACCACATACACCGACATAATCATCGAAAGCACCGGCACCACGGGCAGAATCACGAAGGCCAGAATGGCCAGGTAGTTCAGCGCGCCACGCGTTTGCGAGAGCGCGTCTCGCAGAGTCTGGCGACATGCGGGCAGCACTCGCCGCACGTCGCCGAGTTCCACGCCGACGGCGAGCATGGCGCTCACGGACGGCGGCAGCAGGCGCGGCACCAGTTGCAGCGCCTGCGGCAGAGACATGCCGCCGCCAAGGAGTTCCGCGAGAAATTGAAAACGCCGCCCGAGCACGCGGTCTTCGCTGCGGCCCGCCTCGATGATGGCGCGCTCGGGCGTCTTGCCATCCTCCAGGCCCATTTCCAACAGATCGAGAAACAGCCGTGCGCGCTCGCGGCGACGGAGCGGCAGGCTCACCAGCCAGCAGGTGACGGCCAGCAAGATGAGCGGGCCGACGTAGAGCGCGATGAGCACCGCGCGAAACGCCGCCTTCTTCAGTTCTTCGATTAGTGCTGCTTCCATGCGCGTCAGTCGTTCGTCAAACCACCGCCGCCACCAAGATTGGTCATCAGCGCAGCGAACGCTCTCATCAGCGGAAGCATTTCCAGCCCGATGACGGCGGCGAGAAAAAGAATGGTGACGGGCAAAACGGCATAGAGCACGAGTTCCACGCGATACTTGGCGCGTGCATCGTAAATTTCCGCCGCGCGACGAAAGCCCCGCGCCCAGTTCTCGCCCGCGCCCGTGACGAGCCAGACGAAGAGCGGCGGCACCAACTGGCCGGGTTGCACGAGATCGGAGAAATGCCGCGCGCCGCCGGCCAGACGCTCGCGCCAGCGTCCGAGTTCAAGGCGCGCGGCGGCGTGGTCTTCGTTGCGTTGCGCGACTTCGAGCGCCGCGTCGAGATTTGTCCCCTGCTCCAGCATGGTGGCGAGGGTCACGGCCAGTTGGGACAAGCTGGCTTCGCGAAAGCCCGGCAGAAACCAGCGCGCCCGCTGCCGCCAGCGCCGCACGGAGAGCACAAGCACAAATACTCCGGTCGTCAGTGCGAGGAACGCCACCGGCAGCCAGACTTGAATGAGCAGCGAGGCGAGATCGGGCGACCCTGCTTGGCCGGGCATGAAACTTCCAAACGCCGACGAAGCCTCTTTCGCCATGTGCGAATAAATTACTGCTACAAAAACCGCCACAAACAGCGACGTGATCAGCACGAGGCCGGGATAAACCATCAGCCCTTTCAACCGCAGCCAGGTCGTGTGCAGATGCCCGTAGTAGTCCGCCACGAGCGTGAGGACGCCGGGGAGATCGTTGCCTTTCAATCCCGCGCGCAGCATGGCGACGTACAGTTCGGGCAACTGACGACGGCCCAGCGCCTCTTCGAGCGGCACACCCTGTTCGAGATCGGCTTCGAGCTTTTGGATTTCATCGCGCAGCGGACCGCGCTTCATCGAGGCGGACAGTTGCTTGAGCGAACTTTCCAGCGGCAGGCCCGACTTGAGCATCGCGGCGAGCTGGTGGTTGAAGAAGGAAAGCTGTTCGTGGTTCATCGGGAAAAGAGCCTTTCAAACTCGGCGGCATTGGTGACGCCGCTTTGCACCAGTTCGCGCGCGGCGTCGCGAATGGGCTGCTTGGGCTGGAGCGCGGACAGGCCGTGGGTGCGGAACTGTTCGCGGCGCGCGGCATCCAGACGCAGCCATTCCAACACCGGCACGCGACCGTGGTAGCCGGTTTGCAAACAGGCCTCGCAACGCGCGCCGCCGCACTGCGCGCACACGCGGCGCATGAGCCGCTGGTTAAGAATCAATTCCACCGACGAGGCGACGGCGTAGGTGTCGGCGCACATGGTTTGCAATCGCTCGATGACGCCACTGCACGATCCGGCGTGCAATGTGGAGATGACCAGATGCCCGGTGAGCGCGGCGCGGACTACGATGTTCGCAGTCTCGTCGTCACGCACCTCGCCGATGACCAGCACCTGCGGGTCTTGCCGGAGCAAGTGCCGCGCGGCCTTCGCGAAAGTCAGTCCACGCGCCTCGCACACTTCCGTCTGCATGATGCCTGGCACGATCTGCTCGACCGGGTCTTCAATGGTGATGATGTGCCGTCCGCCCAGCGCGGCGAGCCGGCGCAGGCAGGCGTAAATCGTCGTCGTCTTCCCGCTGCCCGCCGGGCCGGTGAGCAGGAGCAGGCCGGAGTTGCCGTGCAAAAAAGTTTCCAGTTCGGCCACGGCGGCGGCGGGAAATTTCAGTTCATCAATCGTCGGGGTCTCCGTGTCGGTGAAAAAACGGAGCACAATTTTCTCGCCGGTCACGGTCGGGTACGTCGCCACGCGGATGTCGCTGGTTGCGCCGACTTCGGCCTTGTCAATGCGCCCGTCCTGCGGCAACGACTCCTGATAAGTCTTTAACTTGCTGAGAAACTTGATGCGCCCAAACACGCGCTCGGCCAGCGGCTCGGGCAACGCCACGGGCGGCGACATCAGGCCGTCGAGGCGGAGCGACACTTGCGCGGACTTGCCGAACATCTGGAGATGAATGTCACTGGCGCGCGCGCGCTCGGCGCGGCGGATGAGCGCCTCGAGATGGGCGGGAGCGGATTCGTTGGTGAGATCGCAGTGCATCGCGCGGTGACGGGACGACGTTGAAGACGTTGAATTTTTTACGGGCCAACGAGCCGGCGTGTCCTGAGCGCCACTCGTTTTCCCGGAATGCGGCGCACACTGCCGCCGGGCAGGCGGGAAGAAAAGGAGAAACACAGACGGAGAAAACCAACCACCAAACGCGCTTGGCCGAGGCGCTGGGCGGTGCCTACACTCCGCGCATGAAATCCCTGCTTCTGGTCTGCGCGCTGGTCTGGGGCCTCACCGCCGCCGTGGCGAGGGCGGACGGAAGCTTCATTATTTTCCACTGAGCACCGCGAACCTCCGCCCACCCTTTGCGATAAACATTTTAGCAACCACGCACATCATGATTATCCCGCCCACCTGGAATCTCCCCGACACCCTCCGCGCGCGACTCGGGGCCAACACATACGGACGCCAGCGCGCCATCATCGAGGAAGGCCACGTCCTGCTGGTCTTGCACAAGCCGCCCGGCCCCGATGACCGCACCCGCGAGGGCGTCCTCTTCTGGCGCAACACCGCCGGCGAGTGGCAGTGCAATCGCGGCGGTCCCGGCCCCGGCGGATTGAAGCGCCATGTCCAGTCTTACGTGGACCTCGAAGGCAAACTCACCCAGGACTACGAGGCGGCGGCGGGCAGCAACGCCTTCTTCGATTTGCTCGAAGCCCTCACGCCGCTCAACCGCGCCGCGCGCTCCATGCACGCGGCGTTGCAGGACGCGCGTGAAGCCATCAAGCAGGACGCCTTCCTCATCGAGGTGCGCGACCTCGCCTACGAGGCCGAGCGCAACTTTGATTTGCTGGTCGAGGATGTGCGCAACGCCATTCATCACACCACGGCGCGCGAAGCGGAAATCCAGGCGCAGTCCAGCAAGGAGGCGCTCACCGCCAGCCATCGCCTGAACATTCTCGCCGCGCTGTTTCTACCGCTCACCGCGACCACGAGTCTCTTCGGCATGAGTTTCTCGCGCGGCATGGACGAACACATCCCCGCCATGTTCTGGATGATTTTCGCCGGCGGTGTGGGGCTTGGTTTCGTGATGAAAAGCTGGGTGACGGCAAAGCCGAAAGCGCTCGGGCCCACGAAACTGTGAGCGCGAAACAGCTCCTGCACGCGACGCCGCTGGTGCTGGTGCTGCTCGCCCTCACCGCTTGCCGCACGCCGCCGACGCCGATGAAACCCTCCTTCCAAAACTACACGCTCGACTACGACACGCCGGTGGACGCAGCGCTTCAGTCACAGCTCGAAGCCATTGATACACGACTGCGCGCCAAGTTTGGCCTGATGGAAACGCAGTCCTCGGCCGGCGTGCTCGACTTGCACACGCTGCGCCTCGCGATGGTGCGGCCCGACCGCATGGACTACGCCGCCAGCGTCCCGAAGATCGGCATCCTCCTCGCCTACTTTCAACTTCACCCCGCCGCCGCCGCCAACCTCGACACCACCACGCGCCGCGAGCTGGGCGAAATGATCAAAATCTCCAGCAACGAAATGGCCGCGAAATATTCGCAACAGCTCGGCCTGAAAAACATCCAGCAAGTCCTCGACTCCTACCGCTTCTACGACGCGGCGCGCGGCGGCGGGCTGTGGGTAGGCAAGCACTACGGCCAGAGCACCGAGCGCTACGGCGATCCGGTGGGCGATAATTCCCACGGCGCGACCGTGCGGCAGTTGCTGCGCTACTACTTGCTCCTCGAACAAGAGAAACTCGTCTCACCCGCCGCTTCGCAAACCATGCGCGAGAGTTTCGCCTCGCCGGACATCGCGCATCTGGACGACAAGTTCGTGAAAGGTCTCGCCGGGCGCGACGTGCAACTGCTGCGAAAGTCCGGCTGGTGGGAGGACTGGTTCCACGACACCGCCCTCGTCACCGGCGGCGGACGCCACTACCTCCTCGTGGCCATGACGCGCCACCCGCGTGGGGAGGAATATCTCGTGGAATTCGCGCGTGCGGTGGATGACGTGCTGCGCCCGTAGCGGCGTCTTGGCAGAGCGCCGCTGATCAGAAATTAGTTGGCGGCGCTCTGCCGAGACGCCGCTACAAGCTCGCCGGGTGGTAGGGCGGCGGTGTCCTCACCGCGCCGGGCTGGAAGCGGAGGGACGCCCCGGAACTGGCCGACGCCTCACCCCGGCACGCTGAGGACAGCGACGCCCTACCTCGTTGACTACCCGCACCTGTCCTACATAATCCTGAGCAAATAATCTCATGACACCATTAATCACGTGGCAATGGACTGAACTGAAAAACTCAACAGATTATCGAGGTGCCGCAGCCTATGCAGTGCGTTTGCGAAATAGAACAGGAGCGGTTTCCATTCCTCGTTTCCTCGGAACAGATACGGAGGGGTTACTGACCATAGGCAAGAGCACGAACTTGGAAAAGCGTCGTTGTCGATTTATCCGTGGGCTTGAGAAAGGCCAAGGGCACTCTGCCGCGAACATTTTATTTTTCCTGAAACGGTTTGAAGCTCATCGGTCAATCATAGAGGAGGCCACTTACGAGATTTCATTCTGCGCCGTAACAACCCCAGAGGAAGCTTTGGCAATGGAATCCCGACTGACACGAGACTATTTATCGCGTTTCGGAGAAGTCCCGCCGCTCACCAGCATGATCCCAGATCGTTATGCGCATCTAGAAAAAATCTGAACTTGGGCAGCCTCACTCCCCCGTCGCCATCAGCTTGGCGATCACATTGAAATCTTCCAGCGTGGTGTGGTCGCCTTTGATCTCCGCGCCGCTCGCGATCTGCTTCAGCACGCGGCGCATGATTTTGCCGGAGCGCGTCTTGGGC
>JAYVNY010000271.1:0-15236 GCA_043758205.1 Akkermansia sp. | reverse complement strand
AGCAGAACCCCAAACGCTGCGGCCATCTCGACGGCAAGTCACTCGTGCCCGCTGGTGACATGGTGAAGAAGATTCGTGCCGCAGTATCCGCGCGACGCGCTGCGAACTTTGTCATCATCGCCCGCACCGACGCGCGCGCGTCCGAAGGACTCGACGGTGCCATCACGCGCGCGAAGACTTACGCGGACGCAGGAGCGGATATGATTTTTCCCGAAGCGCTGGCGGACGAAGGCGAGTTCGAGAAGTTCCGCAAGGCGGTGAGCGTGCCGTTGCTGGCGAACATGACGGAGTTCGGCAAATCGAAATTGCTAACGACGCAACAGCTCACCGGCCTCGGCGTGAACGTGGTGATTTATCCCGTGACGTCGCTGCGCTTCGCCATGAAGGCGGTGGAAGACGGGCTGGCGGCGTTGCACAAGGAAGGCACGCAGGAATCGTTGCTCGGCCGGATGCAGACGCGCGCCGAACTCTACGAGTTGCTGCGCTACGCGGATTACCAGCAGTTCGACCAGGACGTTTTCAATTTCAAACTGTGAGTGATTGCGCTAGTCCAGCGGGTCAATAATCGGCACGCCGGCCGGCTCAAAATGCCGTTTGTTGTGCGTCACGACGGCATGGCCGTGAAAGAGCGCCGTCGCTGCGATGAGCGAATCCTCGCAAGTCATCGTGCGATTCCTGTCCTTCAACTCGGAGAGCAACTCTTTCCACCGGACCAGGACCAGCTCGGTCAATGGCTCGGTGGCCGGCCCGAATTTGCGCCGCGTCTCGTCCAGCCAGGCCGCCAGACTTGGTCGGTGCGTCTCCGGGGCTTGATTCAATCCGTGCTGAAGCTCGGCGAAGGAAACGACGCTGACGAAAATCGGCGCATCATTTTTCTCGAGCCAGGCCACGAGCTTCGCGGGCACGCGCTTTCGTTCCAGCAGCGAGAGCAGGTCCGTGTCGAACAGCACGCTCATTTGAAGGGCAGCTCGTGGCGTTCCGGTGCAGGCATCGGGTGCGGGCATCGGGAAAACTGCTTGAGCAGATCCTTGCCGGAGAGACCGGGACGCTTGGCCGGCTTGGGCGTCAGGATGATGCTGTTGTGCCCGTCACGCACCGGCCGAACTTCGACGACCCCGCCCAGCGACAAGCCGGAAGCCTCGCGCCACCACTTGGGCAGCGTGCCCTGACCCACTTTGGTCACAGTCATGGTGTCCAGTTCTTTCATGGGCTAAGGATTCATTAAATCGAGGTTGGCGTCAACGCTCAGAATAACTCTACGCTCGTCGTGGGTGGTGATTTATCCCGTGACTTCACTGCGCCTCGCCATGAAGGCGGTGGAGGATGGACTGGCGGCGTTGAAGAAAGTGTTCTGCCGCGAGGGCCAACAGGAGGGCGCACGCAAAGGCTTCAATCCCCGGCGCCAAGGGGCGCAACAGTCATCATCCCTTGCTCGCCGTGCTGGCGGAGGCGCAGTTTGTTTTGCACGGCTGGCTGCGCAGCGGGAACACGGGCGCGGCGCGGGGCGTCGTGGCGTTCCTGCAAGAGGCGCTGGCGTTGTTGCCGGAAGGGACCTGGCTGCGCACGGTGCGGGCCGACAGCGGCTTCTTCGATCAAGTCCTGCTGGAGTTTTTGGAATTGCGCGGCTGGAACTATCTCGTGGTGGCGCGGCTGACGGCGACGCTCAAACGCCAGTGCGCCGGGATCAAGGACTGGACGAAGATGGATGAACATCACGACGCGGGTGAGTTCACCGTGCAACTCTTTGGGTGGACGAAAGCACGGCGCTTCGTGGTGGTGCGCGAGCGCATTCGGGAGACGCAGGCGGCGGTGGGACGCAAGTTGATTGATGTGCCGGGCCACACGTTCCGGGTGTGGGGTGACCAACCGCAGCGAGGGCGTGCTCGAATTATGGCGGGATTACAACCAGCGGGCCGGCATCGAACAACGGATTGCGCTGGGCGCGGCGTTTTTGCCCGCCGCCAACCGCAGCACCACGCGCAGGTCGTGCGCCATCGCCTCGAAACATCGGGCGCGCACCCAGCGCCGGGTCTGCTGCTGCACGGCGTGCCAGGGCGGCAAATCATTGGGCATCATCCGCCAGGGACCACCGGCACGCACGAACCAGCGCAGGCCGTTGCAAAGTTCGCGCAGCGGGTGTTTCCGTTGCGGGGCGTCCTCTTTCATCAGGGTCAGATACGGGGCACAAAAAGGCCCACTCCGCATGACTCACATCGCTGGGATAATTCTTTCGTTCGGGCGTTATCCCGAGCTTGATGCCCGTAAGTGCCCTGTTCGTACAGCTTTATTTTTGCACGCCCGCTTGACCGAAGTGCATGACAGGCTCTAGATGCGTCTGCCCTGCTCCTACGGTGAAGCACCCTTGACCCGTTGGGTAAAACATCCTAATGCTCTCGCGTGTACCAACCAAAGCCGCAACGTGGAGGATTAAACGTGGTGAAATCTCGATCCCAGACCGGCGTGTCCAATGCAACCGCACGAATTTTAACTTCGCTTTTACTGGTTCTCATGTTGCTGCCTCGGCTCTTTGCGGCGGGCCCGGCACCCGTGGACCTTCGTTCGACGGCCCATTTCGTGATTCTGTCTGGTGCGGGGATCACGAGCACCGGTGGCGGCATCATCAATGGGGATGTCGGGGCCAGTCCGATCGCCGGATCGGCCATCGGTGTGACCTGCCCCCAAGTGAACGGGCTCATTTATTCGGTGGACGCCAGTGGACCTCCCTGTGCGGTGATTGATGCCGGTCTGTTAACCACGGCCAAAGGTGATCTGACTGCGGCCTACAACGATGCCGCCGGACGAACGCCCACACCCACCGGCCCCAACCTGAATCCCGGATTGATCCCCGGCTCCGGGAACATCGGAGGGATGAACCTTGCCCCTGGCCTCTACAAATTCACGGTCACAGCCCTGATCTCGGGGGCAGATGTCACGTTAACCGGGGGCGCGGATGATGTTTGGATCTTCCAGTGCGACCAGGATCTCCAATTGGCCAGCGGCATCAGTGTCATCCTGGCGGGCGGTGCCCAGGCGAGGAACATTTTCTGGAAAGTCGGAAGCTCGGCGGTTCTGGGCACGTTCTCCAGTTTCAAGGGAACCATTCTGGCCGACCAGTCCATCACGATGAACACCAGCAGCACGATTGAAGGCCGGGCTTTGGCTTTCAGTGCTGGAGTGGTGTTCAATGGCACCTCAGCTACCGTCGCCAGCGCCGCGGAAATCGGGGTTGAACAGCCTGTCGGCACGAATCTGGTTGATGGCATCAGCACCAATAATTTTGGACTGGTAAACACCGGCACCAACGCCAGCCATACTTTCACCATCACGAACAGCGGCCCTGTGAATCTCACCGGTTTGCTCCTCACGATTGACGGCGCGGATGCGGCCATGTTCAGCGTCACCACCAATCCCGCGGTTTCAATCGGACCCAATGGCCGCACCACCTTTACCGTCCGGTTCACGCCCGCCAGCCCCGGCGTGAAGACCGCTGCGCTTCACATCGCGAGCAATGACAGTGATGAGAACCCCTTCGATATTACGATCACCGGCACGGGCATCACCACGGCTCCTGAGATTGCCGTGCAGCAACCGGCGGGCACGGACTTGGTTGATGGTGTTGGCAGCAAGGACTTCGGCTCGGTAATCGTCGGTGCGAACACCAGTCTCATCTTCACCATCACGAACAGCGGTACCGCCAGTCTGACCGGTCTTGGCATCACCATTGACGGAGTGTCTGCGGCCCAGTTCACCGTGACCGCCAATCCGGTCGCGCCTGTCGGTCCCAATGGCAGCACCACGTTCACCGTGCGCTTCGCGCCCACGAGCGCGGGGGTAAAGACGGCCGCGCTGCACATCGCCAGCAATGACGGCGACGAGAACCCCTTTGACATCACGATCACCGGCACGGGCACTCTCGCCCCCGTTCCTGAGATTGCCGTGCAGCAACCGGCGGGCACGGACCTGGTTGATGGCGTTGGCAGCAAAGACTTCGGCTCGGTAATCGTTGGTGCCAACACCAACTTCATCTTCACCATCACGAACAGCGGCACCGCCAGTCTGACCGGTCTGGGCATCACTATCGACGGAGTGTCTGCGGCGCAGTTCACCGTGACCGCCAATCCTGTCGCGCCCGTGGGACCCAACGGCAGCACCACGTTCACGGTCCGTTTCGCGCCCACGAGCGCGGGGGTGAAGACCGCCGCGCTGCACATTGCCAGCAACGACGGCGACGAGAACCCTTTCGACATCACCTTTACGGGAACAGGCCTCGACGGCGGATTCGTTGTGACCACCAATGTCGTGGTATCATCCGCTTCGCCCATTACGTTGAATCCACAGACCGGCTTGTTTGAACAGACGGTTCGATTGGCCAACAACGGTCTCACCTCCATCGATGGGATTCGGCTCCGGATTCTCAATCTTCCGGCCGAGGTGCAGGTTTACAATGCGAGCGGCAGCACCAACGGCACTCCCTTCGTGCAGTATGATCTTCCCCTTGCGGCCGGCGCGACCGTGGATTTGCTGATTGAGTATCATCGCGCCAATCGCCAGACCATTCCGCAGCCGGGCTTTGTCGTGGAGGTCGCCCCGCGCAATTTCGTGACGGAAACCGGACCTCTCATCGCGGTGGACCGCAGCGTGCAATTGGTCAGCGGACGGTTCCTGATTGAATTTTCCGCCACGCCGGGACGCCGCTACGCCGTGCAGTACAGCAGCGATGTGCAAACTTGGAAAACCGCCAATCCGGTCGTGACCGCCCCGGCCAACCGGGTGCAGTGGTACGACGACGGCCCTCCCAAAACCGAAAGCAGACCTGAGACGATCGGGAGCCGTTTTTACCGGGTCATGATTCTGCCGTGATTCCCCAACTGCCGGAATTCTTATGAATCGAATTATCCTTTCCACGACGCTGGCCCTAGTCGCAGCCACGCCCCTGGCCATGCGCGGCGCGGATTTGCCCGAAACCGACGCGCTCAACCGTTTTAATCTGGGGGTGCGCTTTGGCATGAATTTCAAAGCGGACTTTAAAAACCATAACCGGGCACCCGTCCTGCCCACGGGAACCGGGCCCGCCACCGGTGGCGTGGATCATGAGTATGAGGACGGCTATGTTCGGGTGGACAGCAGCGGAAATGCGGGCGGCCTCACTTGGAACTGGGGCTACCAAAACGCCGGCCAGGTTGTGGGAGACACCATGCAATTCCACGCCACACAAACCGGCAATTCTTCGCAGTCGGCCCACCAAGATGTCACCGGCGATCCGCAACCCGGCCTCGAACTGGTGTATCAGCGTGTTCTGGGCTCCTTTGCGTCCTCGGGCCACTGGGGTTTGGAAGCAGGAATTGGTTACACGGATATTGACCTGCACAATAACCGCAGTGGGACCGGTCTGACCACGGTGACCACCGACGCCTATCAACTCAACGGGGTGTTACCTCCCGGTGCCGGCTACAATGGAACGTTTCAAGGACCCGGTGCCTTGCTCGGCGATTCGCCCACGCGCACCACGGCGTCTTCTGCCACCAGCTTGAGAAGCAAAAATGAATTGAGCGGCGAGTTATACACGCTCCGTCTCGGTCCTTTCGCGGAATGGAATTTCACTCCCAAACTAAGCCTCGCCGTCAGCCTGGGGCTGACCCTGGCCCCGGCCTCGGTCGCGTACGATTTCGAAGAAACGGGCCTGTCGCCAAGCGGCGGGACAACTCGGACCACGGGCCATACGTCCACGACCAAACTGCTCTACGGCCCCTACGCGAGCGGGACGCTGCGCTACGACTTCAACCCGCACTGGGGTGTCTTTGCCGGCGCGCAATTCCAAAGTCTGAACGATCTGGAGCAATCCGTGGGCGGTCGCACCGCCCGGTTCGACCCGGGTGCCACGATCTATGGAACCTTGGGAGTTAGCTGGCGTTTCTAGAGCGGTTGTCAAAAATTTTTCCCGGGGTCAGCCCTCCACCGCTTCGGAAGTGGTGCCATAGCGCGAGAAACTGGAAAGGCACCACTCCTGGCCTTGCAGGCGCTTTCCTTCCAGCTTCGCAGGAGAAGTCAAGGCGTCCGCAAGCCCTCTCATTCGTGTCCATTCGTGGTTTCCCACTGCATGGTTCCGGAAAAGGCAACGGCGACAGTTCGAAACAGCCGCGCAACTGTTTCTGGACTCTCTCCGGGAACCCACACCGTCACGTTCAAGTCCGTTTCCGGCTTCTCGAAACCGAGCGACCAAACGGTCACGTTGACGAGTGGCGCAACGACGACGCGCACTGGCAGCTACATTGCGAACACACCGTCCACCTACACGCTCAGTTTGAACTCCACTCCCGGTGGCCACGCCACTGCCACTCCGTCAGGCGGCAATTACGCGGCCGGGACGCACGTGCGGCTGCGCGCTTATCCCGATGATGGTTACGTCTTCGATGATTGGGACGGTGACGCGAATGGCAGCGACCCAACGATCTACATCACGATGGATGAGGACAAGTCGATTATGGCCGGCTTCGACGTGGATACCAGCCGGGGCAGCGTGCTAGTGCAGTGTCTCTTAAGAGTCTTTCGTAACTGGTGAGGGGTGTGCCAGCGCTTGGCGAGCGCGGCAAATCTTTGCGAGAATGGCTTTGCCTTCCGCACGCCATTCGTAGCGCTCCGGCTTGAGGTTCCGTGCGGCCAGGTAATCCCAGATGGCGTCGGTCAACTCCTCCACGCTGGCAAAACTCCCCGGCAGCACGACGTCCTGGCTCAAGTCGCGAAAGAATCGTTCCACCAGATTGAGCCACGACGTGCTGGTCGGCGTGAAGTGCAGATGAAAGTGCGGCCGTTGCGCCAGCCAACGCAGCACCTTGGGGTGTTTGTGGGTCGCGTAGTTGTCCAGGATCAGATGCACCTCGACCTCCGGCGGAGCCGTCTTTTCAATCGCCTGGAGAAACTTCAGCCACTCCTGGTGCCGGTGCCGCGGCGCACGCTCGGCCAGAATTTTCCCATTGAGATAGTTGAGCGCGGCAAAGAGCGTCACCGTTCCGTGCCGATAGTAGTCGTGGGTGCGGGTCGCGATGTGGCCCTGGCCCAGCGGCAGCCCCGTTTGGGTACGTTCCAGCGCCTGGCATTGGCTTTTTTCATCGCAGCACAACACCAGGGCCCGCGCCGGCGGGTCCAAATACAGTCCCACGATATCCCAGAACTTCGCTTCAAACTGCGGGTCATTGGAGAGCTTGAAGGTCCGGGTGCGGTGGGGCTTCAGATCATTGGCGGCCCACAATCGCTGCACGGCCGAGGGGGACAAACCACTGTGCCGGGCCATGCTCCGGCAACTCCAGCGCGCGCGGCCCTTGGGCGGTTGCACCACTTGGGTGAGCACGGTTTGAACCTTGTCTGCGGGCAGAGTCGGGGGCCGCCCAGGCCGGGGCGCTTCTTGCAGCCCGGCCAAGCCCAAGTCGAGCATGCGTTGGCGCCACTGCCCGACCGTCACATGGCTGGTGCCCAGTTGGGCGGCGATTTGGCGATTGTCCATGCCATCCGCGGCCAGCAAAGCAATGCGAGCCCGCCGCACCATTTTCTGCGGAGTGCTGGGTGCCTGCACCAGACGTCTGAGTTCCGCACGTTGTTCGGCGGAGAGGTGGAAGGGCAGTTTTGGACGAGCCATGCGCAAGAGTGGCATGGCGTCGCTCAATTAGTAAAGTCTATTGTGAGACGCTACACTAGTGAACATTTTCCCGAGGGAAGCCGTTACCGAAAACACGGGTTGGAGGGTGTCTGGCCCAGTCAGCTTGGTGAATTGGAAACCCGGCGGAGATGACTTTGAGACTTCCACCTTGGGCAACTACGGCGTGAATTTCAAAGACATCGGTGGGTGGGTCACGCCTGAGGATATTCTGATCAACGTCACGGGCGGTTCCCATTTGGTCGTCGGCGGAAATTATACGCCGGTGCCTACTGCTTGGTGCGGGTACGGTTACGGTGCAAGCTACGCTGAGCCTGACTCGATTTCGTTTCCATCGGCTTGGTCTTTCTTGACCCAGCCGCGGCCCCTCCCTGTCCACGAAATCGAGTCAGGCTCAACGAACCAGGTAATGATTTCTTCAACGCGGCACCGGCAGTGGAGCTTACTTTCACCGTTGCGAAGGCGAGCCAACTCATTGCGTTTGGCGCAATCGAGAATAAGTTCGCTGACGATGCGCCATTCGCACTGGAGGCCACAGTGAACTCTGGGTTGCCGATCCTGTTCAGCATCGTGGGAGGCCCGGCTGTTATGGACAGCAACATCGTCACGCTCGTCGGTTCAGGCGCTGTCACCGTACGCGCCGAGCAGGCGGGTAACTCAAATTTCACGGCGGCAGCGAGTATCGAACGGACGTTCGCCGTCGCGAGCGCTCCACAATCCCTCACGTTCGGCCCGCTCAGTCGGCCGACATTGGGTGATGCGTCGTTCCCGCTTGTGGCCGTGGCAAGCTCGGGGTTGCCCGTTACTTTTGCGGTCTTGTCTGGACCGGCATCTTTGAACGGCAATCTCGTTACCGTAACCGACATTGGCCTTGTCACCGTGCGTGCGTCACAAGGCGGTGATTCTTATTTCGCGCCCGCTCCGAATATTGGTCGATCATTCGCTATTGCTCCGGGCGAAAACGTGATTGCAAACGTACAGAGGGAGAATGGGATGGTTGCGTTTCGTTTCTACGGCGAACCAAGCCAAACGTGCATCATCGAGCATTCTAACGATTTGCAGGCGTGGACTTCGGTTCGGACGAATGCAGTAAATTCGTTGGGTTACATCAACGTTTCGATTCCAGACGAGGGCAGGCTGCGCAGTTTCTTTCGCGCAAAATTACTGGAGTAATGATGTTCTATAAGTCGAAATGCAGTCTATGAGCGTGGAAGAATCCAGCATTCATCGCGGCATGGAAGGCGTGGTCGTGGATACGACGCGCATCTCGAAGGTGATGCCGGAGATCAATGCGCTGGTCTATTACGGCTACCCGGTGCAGGAGATCGCTGAGCAATGCCGCTTCGAGGAAGTCGCGTGGCTCATCTGGCACGGTGAGTTGCCGGGCGCAAAGCAACTCGCGGAGTTTCAAAAAGAGGAGCGCGGTCAGCGTGAACTCAGCGGCGATTTGCTCGCGGTTTTGCTGTGCTGTCCAAAGCACGCGCATCCGATGGATGTGCTGCGGACGGCGGTGAGCTTTCTCGGTTTGAAGGACGCGGAGCCTCAGAAGCAGGACGCGGCCACGAACCTCAAACGTGCCATCAGCCTGCTCGCGAAAATCCCCACGATGGTCGCGGCATTCTATCGGTTGCGCCAGGGGCGGGAGATCATCGCACCACGACGAGACCTGGGCTTCACGGAAAATTTCTTTCACATGGTTTTCGGCCAGGTGCCCGCGCCGGAAGTCGTGAAGGCGTTCGACGTGTCGCTGGTGCTTTACGCGGAGCACGGGTTCAACGCCTCGACGTTCACGGCGCGCGTGGTCGTGTCGAGCCTGTCGGACATTTACAGCGGCGTGGTGGCGGGCATTGCGTCGCTCAAAGGCCCGCTGCACGGCGGCGCGAACGAGGCGGTGATGCAGATGCTCCTCGAAGTTGGTGAACCGGCGCGCGTCCGCGAGTGGATGCTGACGGCGCTGCGCGAGAAGCGGAAGGTGATGGGCTTCGGCCACCGCGTCTATAAAAGCGGCGACTCGCGCGTGCCGACGATGAAGAAGTATGCGCGCCAGATGGCCGAATTCACCGGGCAGACCAAGTGGCTCGACATTGCGGACATTCTCGAAGCGACGATGCAGGAGCAGAAAGGAATTTTCCCGAACCTCGATTTTCCCAGCGGCCCGGCCTATCACATGATGGGTTTCGATACGGACATGTTCACGCCGTTCTTCGTCCTGGCGCGCATCACTGGTTGGACGGCGCACATCATGGAGCAACTGGCAAACAACCGGCTGATTCGTCCGCTCTCGGAATACACTGGCCCCGGCGAACGTCGGGTGGTGCCATTGAGCGGGCGCGGATGAAGCCGGTGAGAACAAATTGAGATGAGTCTGCTAATCAAAAATGGTGAGATCGTAACGGCCAGCGAACGCTACGTCGCAGACATTTTCTGCGAAGGCGAGACGATCACGCGCATTGATAAAAATATTTCCGCGCCCGGCGCGGAGGTGATTGATGCGACCGGCAAGTTTGTCTTTCCCGGCTTCATCGATCCGCACGTCCACATCTACCTGCCGTTCATGGGCACGTTCGCGAAGGACACGCACGAGACGGCGAGCAAGGCGGCGCTCGTCGGCGGCACAACGACGTTCATCGAAATGATTTGTCCGGGCCGCGACGAGAAACCGCTGGAGGCCTTCGAGCTATGGCTCGGGAAGGCGCGCGGACAGAGCGCGTGCGACTTCACGTTTCACATGGGCGTGACACACTTCGATGCGGAGGCCGAGAAAGATTTCCGTGAGATCGTCAAGCGCGGCATCAGCAGCTTCAAAGTGTTCCTCGCCTACAAAGGCGCACTCGGCGTGACCGACGAAGAACTCTACAAGACGCTGCGTCTCGCCAAGGAACTCGGCGTGATCACGACGGCACATTGCGAGAACGCAGACCTGATTCTCGAACTCCAGAAGAGGCTGCTCGCCGAGGGCAAGACTGGCCCCGGCTATCATTACTGGAGCCGCCCGCCTGTCGTGGAAGCCGAGGGCGTGCATCACCTCATGACCTTCGCCGAGATGACCGGTGCGCACGTTTACATTGTGCATCTGAGTTGCGAGGAGTCGCTGCGCGAAGCCACGCGCGGCGCGGAGCGTGGCGTGAATGTGTGGGTCGAGACGCTGATTCAGTATCTCGTGTGTGACCGCACGCAGGCCGAGCCGGATTTTGAGGGCGCGAAATTCGTTATGTCGCCGCCGCTTCGCGACAAGAAAAATCAGGACGTGCTTTGGAATGGCTTGAAGCAGGGACTCGTCGCCACGCTCGCGACGGATCACGCGCCGTTCGACTTCGCGACGCAGAAGCAGATGGGGCGCGGCGACTTCACGAAGATTCCCAACGGCATTCCGTCGCTCGAAGACCGCATCAATCTCTACTTCACGCACGGCGTGCAACGCGGGCGCATTGACCTGCACACGTTCGTGAACACCGCGAGCACGCAGACGGCAAAACTCTTCGGCCTCTTCCCACGCAAGGGGACCATTCAGCCCGGCGCGGATGCCGACCTCGTGGTGTATGACCCAAGCTATCGCGGGAAGATTTCCGCGAAGACGCACGCGATGAACCTCGACTACAACGCCTTCGAGGGAATGGAAATCGAAGGACGGCCGAGCGCGGTCACGGTGCGCGGCAAGGTCGCCGCGCGCGATGGGAAGTTCATCGGCGAAGTCGGGCGTGGGAAATTGCTCGAACGAAAACCAAATCACTTCTGATTTATGGACCCATTTCTCCGAGCGGCGATTGATGAAGCGAAGAAGGGTCTCGCCAGTGGCGGCATCCCCATCGGCTCCGTGCTGGTATGTGACGGCAAGATTCTCGGCGCGGGCCACAACCAGCGCGTGCAGCAAGGCAGCGTGATTCATCACGGCGAGATGAATGCGCTGGAGAACGCCGGGCGGCACCCCGCCTCGGTCTATCAGCGCTGCACGATTTACACCACGCTCTCGCCGTGCCCGATGTGCAGCGGCGCGATTGTGCTCTACAAAATTCCTCACGTCATCGTGGCGGAAAACAAGACCTTCATGGGCGCGGAGAATTACCTGCGCTCCCAGGGCGTGCGCGTGGATGTGCTACAGAACGAGGAGTGCATTCAACTGATGCGCGACTTCATCGCCCAGAATCCCACGCTCTGGAACGAGGATATCGGCGTGTGAGTTCCCCCGGACTGCCACCTGTCCAGCCAACAGCTACCTCCGAATGGGCGGGGCTGCAGCAAAGCCATCTCTACAACGAAGACCTCGCGCCCGTCTCAGCCTCACAGCGCACCTGGTCCATGTGGAGCATCGCGGCGCTCTGGGTGGGCATGGCCATCTGCATCACGACCTACACGCTGGCCAGCGGACTCATCGCGCAGGGCATGAACTGGCGGCAGGCCGTCCTCACCGTCTTCCTCGGCAACGTGATCGTGCTCATCCCGATGACACTCAACGCGCATCCCGGCACCAAGTACGGCGTGCCATTTCCGGTTCTGGTGCGCGCGTCATTCGGCACGCTCGGCTCGAACATTCCCGCGCTGCTCCGCGCCATCGTGGCCTGCGGCTGGTTCGGCATTCAAACGTGGGTCGGTGGCGCGGCCATCTACGCGATGGGCGCGGTGGTCTTCGGCTTCAATCCCGCGACGAAGTTGAATCTGCCGGTGCTCGGCATCTCGCCCGGCGAGTTGGTGTGTTTTCTGATTTTCTGGGCCATTAACATCGCCGTGATCGTGCGCGGGATGGATTCGATCAAATGGCTGGAGAACTGGTCTGCGCCGTTCCTGATTCTCACCGGAATCGGTCTGCTCATCTGGGCGTATGTCGCGGCGAAAGGCTGGGGGCCGATTCTCAATCAGCCGGACAAGTTCAAAACCAGCGCGGAGTTCTGGCGCACGTTCGCCGCCGGTCTCACGGCGATGGTCGGTTACTGGGCCACGCTCTCGCTGAACATCCCGGACTTCTCGCGCTTCGCCCGCTCGCAGAAAGATCAAATCATCGGCCAGGCGCTCGGACTGCCGCTCACGATGACGTTCTACTCGTTCATCGGCATCGCGGTGACGAGCGCCAGCGTCGTGGTCTTCGGCAGTGCAATTTGGGATCCAGTGCAACTCATGGCGAGGTTCGACAGCCCGGTCGTGGCCGTCATCGCGCTGGTCACGCTCGTCGTCGCCACGCTTTCCACGAACATCGCGGCCAACGTCGTCTCGCCGGCCAACGACTTCGCGAATCTTGCACCGCGCCACATCAGCTTCCGCACGGGCGGCATCATCACGGGCATCGTCGGCATCCTGATGTGTCCGTGGAAACTCTACGCGGACCCGACGGGTTACATCTTCACCTGGCTGATCGGCTACAGCGCGTTGCTCGGGCCGATTGGCGGCATCATGATCGCGGACTATTTCGTGTGCCGGAAGCAGCAGCTCAACGTCGCCGCACTTTACGATGCGCAGGGCGAATATCGTTTCACCGGCGGCTTCAGCATCGCCGCCATCGTCTCACTCGTCTTGAGCGTGTTGCCCAATGTGCCGGGGTTTCTGGTCGCGACGAAAGTGTTGAGCAAGGACAGCGTGCCCGCGTTCCTGCTCACGTCCTACAACTACGCGTGGTTCACCGGCTTCGCGCTGGCGTTCTTGATTTACATCCTCGCTTTCCAAATCCGGCAGCGTGCTGGTCGCACGGACAAACTCGCACCTCCTTCATGAAGTTGAAAATTACCGCAGAGTCGCAGAGTCGCAGAGACGCAGAGAGGAAAGTGAGGCACGGAGCCTATTCGCCAGCCGTGTATTCTGAGCCGTCTTCACAATCTTTTTTCTTCTCCCAATCTCTGCGCCTCTGCGTCTCTGCGGTAAAAACAATTTACCCCTACCAATGACTCCCCAATTTACCCTGAACTCAAAATGAAAAATCCCACGCTGCCCCCGTTCGCCTACACGCCCAAACCCTACACCGGCCCGTCCGCCGATGACGTGCTCGCGCGGCGCAAGCAGGTGCTGAATCCCGGACTGTTCCTCTACTACAAGAAGCCCATCATGTTCGTGGAGGGCAAGGCGCAATACATCTTCGACGAAAAGGGGCGGCGCTATCTCGATGCGCTCGGCGGCATCGTGACCATCAGCGTCGGGCATTGTCATCCGCACGTCGTGGCGGCGGCGAACCGGCAGAACGAAACACTCCAGCATTCCACGACGATTTATCTGCACCCGAACATCGTGGAGTTCGCCGAGAAGCTGACCTCGAAAATGCCTGCGCCGCTCAAGGTCTGTTACTTCGTGAACTCCGGCTCCGAGGCGAACGACCTCGCGCTGATGATGGCCCGCGCTTACACCGGCAACTTCGACGTCATCGCGCTGCGCAACTGCTACCACGGCGGCGGCCAGTCCACGATGGGACTCACGGCGCATTCGACCTGGAAGTTCAACGTGCCGCACAGCTTCGGCGTGCATCACGCCATCGCGCCTGATCCGTATCGCGGGCCGTATGGACGCGACGATGCGGACGCCGGGAAGAAATACGCGGCTGATGTGAAAAGCGTGATTGATTACGCCACGTCCGGCCAGGTCGGCGCGTTCATCGCGGAATCCATTCAAGGCGTCGGCGGCTGCATCGTGTTTCCCGATGGCTATCTGCAACAAACTTACGCGCACGTCCGCGCGGCGGGCGGCGTGACCATTGCGGACGAAGTGCAGGCGGGCTTCGGTCGCACCGGCACGCACTTCTGGGGTTTCGAAACACAGGGCGTTGTTCCCGACATCGTCACGATGGCGAAGGGCATCGGCAACGGCTGTCCGCTCGCGGCGGTGGTGACCACGCCAGAGATCGCGGCGGTGGTGACAAAGCGCATTCACTTCAACACCTTCGGCGGCAACCCCGTCGTGTGCGCGATGGGCAAGGCCGTGCTCGAAGTCATCGAGAACGAAGGCCTGCAGGAGAACTCGCTGAAGATCGGCGCGCATCTCCAAAGCGGATTGGAGCGCCTCAAGGCCAAGCACAACATCATCGGCGACGTGCGCGGCAAAGGACTCATGCTCGGCATCGAACTGGTGAAAGACCGCACGACGAAGGAGCCGGCGAAAGCCGAGTGCGCGCAGGTGCTGGAGACGTGCAAAGACCTCGGCCTGCTCCTCGGCAAAGGCGGCTTGCAAGGCCACACCATCCGCTTCGCCCCGCCGATGATTATCAACCAGGCCGACGCGGACTTCATTTTGGAATGTTTGGATGAGTCGCTGTCGGCGTTGTGAACCTTTATGACTAGGACACGCATCGAAAGCGGCGCTGAAGCGACCGCACTCCAAACGCTGGCGCGAAGCATCAAACGCCTGGTGACTCGCGAAGCGTTTGGAGTGCGGTCGCTTCAGCGCCGCTTTTCCCATCGCCTCAATAGGCCCGACTGCCCATGAAACTCACCGACCATTCCTACGGCAAAGCCCATGTCCGAGTGCTCAAAGTCACACGCGACGGTGCGAAGCATTCGCTCAAGGAACTCGACGTGCAGGTGATGCTGCACGGCGACTTCGATGCCTCCTACACCCAGGCCGACAACAAGCTCGTGGTCGCGACCGACTCGATGAAGAACACGGTGAACGTGTTCGC
>JAYVNY010000270.1:0-7631 GCA_043758205.1 Akkermansia sp. | reverse complement strand
CGCCTGCGCCCGCGTCGCATTCGCAAAGCGAGTTGGCGAGTTCCGTGACGCCGTAGGTGGAATACACTTTCACGCCCCATTCGGCTTCGATGGCTTGGCCGGTGACGTTCAGTTGCAGCGCGCGGTTGCGCACCGGCTCGCCGATGCAGATGGCTTTCATCACCGAACAGGAACGGAGATCGAAATTCATCTCGCGCGCCTTGCCCGCGAGCATTCGCAAGAACGACGGCACGGCCACGAGGGCGGTGGGCTGCGTGCGCTGAATCATTTCCAGCACGAGCAACGGCGAGGCCGCGCCCGCGCGCACGGCAGCGCAGCCAATTTCGCGCAAGCCGAGCCAATACGCCTGCCCCGCCATGAAGCAACGATCCAGCGCCACGGCCAGCAGCACGGTGTCGCGCGGCGTGAGTCCGGCGCACTCAAAGGAGATCCGCTCGTTCTGCGCGAGTCGGCGCAGGTCGGCCTCAGTGAGCATCCAAATGAGCGGCTGACCAGTGGTGCCGCTCGTGGTCACGATTTCCACGACGCGCTCGCGCGGCACGCAGAGGAAATCCAGATTGCGCTCCGAGACGATGCGCTTGTCCACGGTGGGAACTTCGGCGAGCGGCGGCACGCCCTTCGCGCCGCGAAACTGCGCGCGGTAAAACGGCGAGTGCTCCGCCGCGTGGCGGAACGTCTCGGCCCAAAGTTTTTCGGAAGCTGAATTCATCCGACAGACGGACTGTTTCCCGCAGATGCAGAGCGGCCACAGATTTGCATTTTCATCTGCGGTCGCCCTGAATCTGCGGAAAGACAGGCAAAGACATTTTTCCCGGGGATTAGGGGCGGACGGAGATTTATTTTTTCCAATCTCCGTCCGCCCCTAATCCCCGGTTCACAAAAACATTTTGAAATCATCTTTGCCTTTATCCTAGAGAAGCGACGGCGAGTTGACCAGCCGCCGCGCCGGTGGCGAGACCGCAGCCCATCACGCGGGCGCTGGCGATGGCGTCCGCATCGGCGCTCAACGTTTTTCCGGCCATGAAAAGATTTGCGATGTCGGCGGAGTGCAAGGCACGCGCGGGAATTTCATAGCACGCGCCGGGCGGCAGGTAACGGCAGCGCACCACGCCCCCGGCGTTCCATTGCTCGATGGGCCAGGCGCAGCGCGCGACGGCGTCGGGAAATTTTCGCGCGGCGAGAACGTCGTCGCCGGCGAGCGTGTAGTGGCCGGGAATCATGCGTCCGGCGCGGTGAGAGAGAGTGAACTCGGTCACTGGCGTCACGCACTGCTGGAAGCCCGCGACATGCTCGCGAAGAAATTCGATGACGCTCGCGGCCTGCTCGGGACGGCCCGCGAGTTTCACCGTCACAGAGTTGGGTTCGAGGTTCGGCTGCAAACTCACCGGCGGCAAACCGGCGCGCGCGAGCGGCAGCAAGACCTGCGCGACCGCGGCCAGGCTCGACATCTCACGCGTGACCTGGTGCAGCGCGAAGACGACAGCGGGCGCTTGTGTGGTCGTGTCCGTTTCGAGGCACGAGAGATTCAGCGCGCGTGCGACCACGGCGAAACCGCTGCAATCTATGACCGCGCCGACGGGCTGGCCGTTGACGGCGGTGATAGTGGGACAGGCGCCCTCGCCTGTCTTCAGTCCACCAAGCGCCCCCGCTTGGTGTTCTGCAAGCGGGGGCGCTTGCAGGACTGGCGACAGGCGAGGCGCCTGTCCCACTACGGCAACGCCCGCGAGCGGCGTGTTCCAGCGCACTTCGAGATTCGGTGTCGCGGCGAGGAGTGATTGAGCCAGCGCACGAAATTGTTCCGGGCGGTAAGGCAGCACCCACACCTTGCCCATCTTCAGCGGCGCGACATCGCTCAAGGCTTCAGCAAACTCACGCGCGAAGCCGTCGTTGAGAAAATTTCCCGCGTCGTCGTAGAGGCCGCAGAGCGTGGTCAGTCCGCTGAAGCCGCCGGTGCCGCCGGGCGCGGAGCGTTCGTCGAGGAGCAGCGTGCGCGCACCGGCACGCGCGGCGGTGATGGCGGCGGCGAGGCCGGAAGCGCCTGCACCGACGACGGCGATGTCCACCGGGCCGTTCATGGCGCGAGCAGCCGGACGCGCAGGCTGGTGGTGAATTCGTCCGCCTCGTCGCGTGTGAACACTTGCGCGGAATGAACGACGGTGAGCCGCAGCAGTCCGCGAAAGTAGTAGAAGATCACACCGAGTCCCGGCGACGGCGTGATGGCGGCGACGTGCGTGAAGTCTTCGACGGGCACGCCGAGAAAAGTGGTGAGCTTGGGATTCACCGCCGCTGTGTCGCCGAAAAACAGCGAGCCAATTTCGCCGCGCAGCCCTTGCTTGACCATGAACACGTAGATCGGGAGCGGCAGGAAGCGGAACAGTTCGGCGAGCGTGCGTCCGCTCTCGATCAGGCCGGAGCGCAGAGCGTGTTCCATCTGCGGCTTGAACGCGGCCACGGCGTCGGCCACTGAGTCGAGTTGGGTGGGGAAGAGTTGCACCATCAACATCGAAAGTTGATTGCTGAACACAGGTTCAACGCGGCCTTTCGGACGCAAGCCGACGGGCACGGGCAGAACGTAGCTCGGGCTGGCGCAGCCTAGGCGCGCGCGCAGCTTGTGCAACTCGCAGAGCGACACCGTGGCGTGGAACTGGGCGTCGCCGAGCAAGCCGCAAAGGCGCGCGGCGTGGGCGCGGGCGGCGGCGGTTTCCTCGGTAGTGAAGCGCACGGTCTGATAGTGCAACGTCGCCGCCGCCGACGCTTGGCGCGTGCCAATGGACTGCGGCTTGACTTCGCAAAACTTGTCGAGGTGGTGGATGGACTTCCACGCGGTCTTGAGGCGTTGGCGAAGCGGAGGCGTAGTGGGACTGGCGCCCTCGCCGGTCACCCGTCCACCAATCCCCCCCGCTTGGTGTTCTGCAAGCGGGGGCGCTTGCAGGACTCTGACAGCCGGGGGCGGCTGTCCCACTAGGGAGAGAAATTCTTCCGCGCCCGGCGCGTCCATCAGCGCGTGGGCCCAGGTGAAGGCGAGGCGTGTGCGGGTCTCCGCAATTTGGATGAGATCGAAGCGCGCCAGTTCGCCGCGTGACACATCGAGTGGTTCGTTGAGCAACTGCTCTTCCAGGCCGTTTGCAGCGGAATGAACTCGCACGGTCGGCGGCACCGGAATTTTCGGCACGCGCCAGCGCGGGTGAATCACGCCTGCGGGCCGGGCGTTGAGGATGGGGAATTGCATGGCGAGTTGCGCCACACGCTCACGCAACTGGTCTTGGGAAATGACGCCGGCAAGTTCGAGGACGATCTGGCAGTTGTTGCCCGCGAAGCCGCGACGGCGCAGCTCGTGATCGAAGCCGAGCATCAGATAATCCGCGCCGCCGAGTGGACGATCAGCGTTCATGGAGGAGGCGGGCGACGGTGGCGGCGAGGGCGCGGATGTTTTGCAACGCGGCGGCGTTGATCTCGCTCTGCGGAATCCAGAAGCCGTAGGTGGTTTCAACGAAGAGGAGCACGCGCACGAGCGACATCGAGTCGAAGCCTGCGCTGATGAGATCGGTTTCCGCCGTCACGCCCGCGTCCGCGGCGAACACTTCGCGCTGCACGAAGTCGAGGAGCTTCGTTTCAATCTCGGACGCTTGAATCATTTCCTTGGACACGAATGGTTTGAAGGCGCGTTTTCCATCACCCTGGATCGGATCATGAATCTTTTCCCGGGGATTTGGGGCGGACGGGGATTGTATTTTTCATCTCTGTCCGCCCCCAATCCCCGGGAAAATTTCTTCGCTTCCATCTCAGGCCGGCACGGCTTCGCGCCGGATTTTGCCCGTGACCGCCGTGCGCGGGAGCGCGGCGACGACATAGAGACGGGCGGGAATTTTGTACGACGCGAGATGTTCGCGGCAGAACGCGCGCACGTCATCGAGGTCCGTCGCGCCCTCTTCCAGCACCAACTCAGCCTCGATCACTTCGCCGAGATGCGGATGCGCGCGACCGTAGGCGCGCGACTCGCGCACGGCCGGATGACGGTTGAGCACGGCTTCGATCTCTTCGGGGAAAACTTTACGCCCGCCGAGATTGATGACGGCCTTCTTGCGAGAAAGGAGGAAAAGAAAACCGTCGTCGTCGAGGCGCGCGATGTCGCCGGTGCGGAACCAGCCGTCCGGCGCGAAGCGTTCGCGCGGCCACCACGGCGCGGCGTAGGCGTCGCACATGCCGGGGCCGCGCACGGCGAGATCGCCGCAGCCGTCGGCGTCGGGCGCGAGGATTTGCACCTCGAACGGCGCGTGCGGACGGCCCACGGAGTTCCAGCGGCCTGTCGCATCGGCAGTGTTCACGCTCACGAGGCCGAGTTCGATCACGCCGAGCGCCTGCGACAGGGGCAGATTGAACCGTCGCTGAAATTCCATCGCTACATCTTCCGGGAGTGGGCAGGTCGTGGAGACCGCGAGGCGCACGGAGGGCATTTGCATTTCCGAACCATCCCGCGCGAGCAGGCCGAAATGAAACGGCGACGCGTAGAGCACCGTGCCTTGCCAGCGATTGACCGCTTCGAGAAACGGCGCGGCGAGGACATGCCGGGCCAGCACCACGGTCGCGCCTTGCGCCAGATACAGCACGATGGTCACGAGAAAATGGTGCGACATGGGCAGGCACCAGATCACCGTGTCTTGCGAGGTGATGTTGAGCGCGGAGTTCGCCGCGGCGATGCGTTCGCGAATGGTTTCGTGGGTGAGCACCACGCCCTTGCGCACGCTCGTGGTGCCGGAGGTGAAGCGGATGAAGGCGATGTCGAGACCGTGATTATCCGCCGCTGTGGACGGTGAACATTTGGTGAGAAGACAATTCGGGGCGAGGGCTTCAGCATGGGTGCCGGGGAACGGCTTCTCGCTGAGAATGACGTCAAGCTGCAGCGTGTGCGCGATCTCCGTGACTTCCGCCCCGGTGCATTCCGTTGCCAACGGCACGACCACGGCGCGCAGACGCCACAGCGCATAGGTCAGCGCGACGTAGTGAATGGAGTTGGGAAACGCGAGGCCGACGCGCGTGCCGGGGGAAACATTGGCGGCGGAAAGGCGATTGGCCCACACGTTCACCTCATCCCAAAGCGCGGCATAGGTGAGGACGTTGTCCGTTTCAATCAAGGCCGGTTTTTGCGGCCAGTTTCTGGCCGCCTGCTCCAACAATCCGGTCAGATTCATGTTTCCGTTCAGCGTGAAAAGAAATTAGGCCGGGCTGATTTGGAGGGTCAACAAGTTGTTTGGTGGGCGCGACAGGGGTCGAACCTGCACGGATTACTCCATTGGATCCTAAGTCCAACGCGTCTGCCAATTCCGCCACGCACCCGCTACTTCAAAGAGTATCCGCGTCGTGGCGGGCAGTGTAAATAATCGAATCCATTTCCCCAGCCCGAGACTTCACTCGCACACCGCTCGCATGCCGAGGCCATGAAACAATCATGGTTGTCAGGCGCGCCGACGCGGGCCGCCGCTCACTTACCCTTGGCTGAAGTCCTCAAAGGCAAATTTTCCGCTGCCGCGAGATGCACCGCTTCCGACGAGTCGGGCACTTTCAGCACGGAGTTCCGTCCGCCGTACGGGTTGGGCACGCACTCTTTCGCCAGCGGATCGGGCATCCATTGGCCGTCCACGACCAGACAGTATTCGTAGGTGCCGGGCGGCAATGCCGTTTCCTTCACCCAGCGACCGCCACCCGAGGGATGCAGGGCTTTGGCCTCGGGTTGCCAATGGTTGAAGCAACCGGCCACGCAGACCTTGGTCGCCGTGGGATGCGTGAACTCAAAGTGAACGGGAATCAGTTGCGGACCCGCGCTCTTGCCGTTGTCGTGGTTCTTGTTGTGTTTCATAGCGGTAACATTTTGGGATGATCCCGTGACCGTCTCACTACGGCCACAGCATTATTGTGAGCAGGAGTGGCAATCTTTGATCGCCTTCTCGACGGACTCACGGGTCTCGCCCGTGCGCTTCTGGATGCGGCCGAGCAGTTCCTCCTCTTTGCCGGCGGCGAATTGCAAATCGTCGTCCGTGAGGTTCGCCCACTGTTGTTTGAGTTTGCCCTTGGCGATGTTCCAATCGCCTTTGATTTCAAGTTTGTTCATAGGTCGTTGTGTTTTGTTTGTTGTCCTGGCCGGCGTTTCCAACCGCCGAAATTATTGCACCCGATCAGGTCTTGGCGAGCGCCATCGGTCACGCCTGCAAAACCTCCCGCACCTTTTGCATCAGTTCCTCTGGCGAGAAGGGTTTACGCAACACCGGCTCCTGGTGCAGCCACTCCACCTGGATGGGGACCGAGCCGGACGCCAGAATCACCGGAAGAATCATCCGCTCGGAACGCAGTTTTCGGATGAGTTCGATGCCGGACATTTTCGGCATGTTGTTGTCGGTGATGAGGAGGTCGTAGCCGTCGGGTTCGTAACTCTCGGCCTGCAGGGCTTGCCAGCCTGCTGCGCCGTCCTCGGCGATGTCCACGCGATAGCCGGCGTGCGACAGGACTGCCGAATAGATTTCGCGCAGGTCCTCGTCATCCTCCACGACGAGAACGCGCGGATGAACAGGGTTCCCATTCTCTAACCTCTCTCCACGTTGGTGCGGGCTGTTTTCGGCAAAAGAATTCATAAAAAGTTCGGATCGGGTAGAACCCATCACCAAGGGCAAATGATTGCTTCAGCCCCGCCGCGCCAACCGGACGCGACGGGGCCGTGTTCATTCACGCCACCAGGACGTCCGCGGGATTGCGGCCCGCACTGGCCGCACGCGTTCCCCGGCGCAGTTTGGCCGGACGTTCGTCGGCCACGCCGTACTGCGTCGCGGGCTGTTCAATCTGACCGAACGCCTCCGTGTTGCTGCGCGAAACGGCCAACTCGGTGAGGGATTTATCGGCGGCCTTCTCCTCGTCGAGAATGCTCCGCAGAAGGTTGGCTGCCGAGGCGTTCCCCAGCACGGCCGCCCACTCATGCAGGCAGCCGTAGGATGCGATTTCGTAGTGCTCCACTTTTTGCGCGGCAGAAATCAGCGCGGCGTTGATGGCCGGTGAGCCTTTGAAGTCAGCGGCGATCTCGGCGGCTTCTTCCAGCAAGCCCACGGTCGCTTCGCACTTCTTGCCCTTGGCGGGTTTGCCAAACGCCTTGAAGACGCGTTCGAGTTTTGCGACGTGGCCTTCCGTTTCTTTCAAGTGCGCCTGGATTGCTTTCTTCAAGTGATTGCAAGTCGCGGCCTTGACCATTTTCGGCAGCGCGCGCACGAGGCGCTGTTCGGCGTCATAGATGTCCGCGAGTTCATCGAGGAACAGGACTTCGAGTGTTTTCATAAGTGTAGCTTTTATTATTGAGTGAGTGTTTCGGAGGCCCCTGCGGAAGCCCCGTTGATGACTGTTTTAATCTGTGTTGCCGCAGCAAGAAGCGACCGGGTCTGGATGTCCGTCAATTTTTTCCCGGACTGGGCCTGCACGTGGTCAATGAATGTTTGCAAAGCCTCCGAGGCGGCGGCGGTCTTCCCGGCTGAGAGGAGATCGAGCGCCGATTGTAATGGGGAGGTCAGACTCTTTTCCGTCCCTCCATGCATATGATAACTGCCCACCAGAAGCATCAGATCCTGGATTTGTTCGGCGGCTCCCTTGACCCGGAC
>JAYVNY010000269.1:0-8079 GCA_043758205.1 Akkermansia sp. | reverse complement strand
GTGGCTTCCAGCCCGGCGGGCCGGGCCGCTCTGCGCCGACACGCGGAAAAGGTTCGAGCACGGCGGGCTTATTCACACTGGGGCCGGGCGGCTGGAAGCCGGCCCTCACTGGCAGGCAAAGATGCCCGCCGCCACCGTCGCAGACCACTGGGCCAAGATGCACCCAGCGACAAGTCGCCGGACGAAAAGGCGGTGACAAGTCCCCGCACTCCAAGCCGGATCTCTTCCCGCTTGCACGTTTCGGCAAACCACCGTCTCCTTCGCTCATGAAATTTCCCCGCTGGTTTGCCGCGCTGGTCCTCGGGCTTTTCACGCTCACGCTTCACGCCGCCAACATGCCCACCATCGTGCTCGTCAGCGGGGAGGAGGAATACAACTCGGCGGAGACGCTGCCGGCGTTCGCGAAATTTCTGGAGACGAACCAGGTCTGCAAAACTGTCTTCCTCCGCCGGGCGACCAAGCCCGACACCATCGCCGGTCTGGAAGCCCTGGACCGCGCGGATTTGCTCATCCTCTTCGCACGGCGCATGACGCTGCCCGACGAGCAGTTGAAGAAATTTCAAAACTACTTCGCCTCGGGCAAACCGGTGATTGGTCTGCGCACGGCGAGTCACGCGTTTCAGAACTGGCTCGTGTTCGACCAGGAAGTGCTGGGCGGGAATTACCAGAATCATTACGACAAGGAGTTGCTGCCGAAGATCGCGGGCCACCCGGCGGCGATGCGTCATCCGATCCTGCGCGGCGTGCCGGAGATCTTCGCCTCCGCCGGCTCGCTCTATCGCAACACGCCGCTCCAAACGAACACGACCGTGCTGTTCACGGGCCGCATCCCCGACCACACCGAGCCGGTGGCGTGGACGCACGACGCGAACGGCGCGCGGATTTTTTACACCTCGCTCGGGCATGAGAAAGATTTCGAGGACGAGGCGTTTCGGCGCTTGCTGCTCAACGCGATTCTGTGGGCATTGAACAAGCCGGTGCCGGTGAACGGCACGAGTAGGTAGAGCGTCACCGCTCCGCGCGCGCCAGGCCGGTGGCGGAAAGACATGTCCGCCGGCGCAGAGTTCGATTCATCCCGAACTCCGAAGTCGGGGCGGCGTAGCCGCCGGGGTAGCACAGGCAACCTGCCTGGGCCGCGCGGCGACCAGCCGCGCGGAACGGAGGAGGACACAGGAAAGTTTTGCGGCGCCTATTTCCCATCCACGCTCCCACCCTTCCGCCCGGCTGGTCGCCGGGCGGGACGGGCTGGTAGCCCGTTCCACCCGCTCTGACTTCGGAGTTCGGGTTCAGCGCAGGCAACGCGTGCGCAAGCGTGGGTTGTTTTTTTGCGAGGACGGGCGCGGCGTTTAGTCGCGCGCTTGAATCCATCTCATCGTCTTCTCCGCCAGCTTGTCGAAGGCGGTCACGCAGAGTTCGAGGTGTTCTTGTTTCGTGTCCTCGATCTTGTTGTGGCTGATGCCGTGGAGGCTTTGGACAAACATCATCACGGTGGGCACGCCGGCGGCGGCGACTTCGGCGGCGTCGTGGAGTGGGCCGCTGGGCAGGCGATGCGAGCGCCCGCAGGTTTCGCGGATGGATTCGTCGCAGAGCGTGATGAGTTCTTGGTTGAATGGGCGTGGAGCGATTTGCCAGAGACGTTCCCAAGTGACTTTCACGTTGCCTTCCTTGGCGAACTTCTCACTCGCGACTTTCGCTTCGCTCAACATCGTGGCGAGTTTGCCCGCATCGAGATGCCGCTGGTCGAGGGTGATGCGGCATTCCTCGACGACACTGGTGACGATGCCGGGCTTGGTCGTGCAGGAGCCGATGGTGCAGACGCCGCTGATCGAGTCCAAAGTTCCGGGTCCAAAGTCCAAGGTCGCGTCGTGGGCGCAGTCAGGCGACTTTGGATTTTGGATTTTGGACTCTGGACCGCCCCCGCTGCGTTCAGCGATTTGGTAAATCTCGGGACTCATCTTCGCCGCAGCGAGGAAGGCGTCCTTGCGGCGATTCATGGGCGTGCTGCCGGAGTGCGCGGCCTGGCCGCGAAACGTAATGGCGTGACGCTCGACGCCGAACGTGCCGAGCACCGCACCGAGCGGCAGATCCAGGTCGAGCAACACCGGGCCTTGCTCGATGTGGAGTTCAATGTAGGCGGCAGCGTTCTTCAACTCCGCGCCGCTCTCCTTCACGCGCTCGAAATCAACGCCCACTTCGCGCAGCGCGGCGGGCAGCTTGATGCCTTGTTTATCCACAAGGTTGCGCGCTTCGTTCATGTCGAGATTCCCGGAGCACGCCGACGAGCCGAATAAACTTTTCCCGAAGCGCGCCCCTTCCTCATCCGCCCAGTCCACGAGCCGCACAGTCACGGGCGGCTTCCCGCCGTATTGAGCATTCAGCCGCCGGAGAATCTCCACGCCCGCCATCACGTTCAGGCTGCCGTCGAGCCAGCCGCCATTCGGCACCGAATCCATGTGCCCGCCGATGAGCAGGCACTTGTCGGACGCGCCGCGCAGCGTGGCCCACAAATTGCCCGCCGCATCCGTGCGGACCTCGACCGGCAGCTCACTCAGCTTGTTCCGAAGCCACGCGCGCGCTTCCAGCCACGTCTGGGTGAAGGCGACGCGCTGCGCACCGTGTTCATTTCCGGTCACGCTGCGTAATTCTTTCAACTCAGCGACGGTGCGCTTGGGATTGAGATATGAATTCATGCTGGGGCGAAATTTTTTTGTATCATCCGGCCGTGCCATTTTGTTCCGCGATGCAGGAGCGTTGGCGACGTGCCGCACGCCGGGGAGCGCCGAGCATCGCTCGGCTCGAACGGTGTCACCAGGCTACTGCCGAGCAATGCTCGGCGCTCCCCTGACAGCCTTCGGCGCGCGGGCTTCAGCCCGCTTCACCGCTCAACGAACAAGAGCGCCGATTTTTTCGACACCGCCCGGCGCATCAAAGTTGAAGAGGCATGAATGCCGCGCTCCTGCCGTCCGGCTTCTCGAGTGGCGCCCGCCACCTTTCTCCGACGCCAACATTCTGATGGCGACGCCGCCCGCTCTTGGCGTAGCCTGCCCACGTCGGTTGAACTTGGAAAGTTGAACTTATGCCCACCCTGCAAACGACCGTTGATGGTTTGAAGTTACCGAACCCGTTCGTCATCGGCTCGGGACCGCCGGGCACGAATCTCAACGTCATCTCGCGCGCGTTCAAGGAAGGCTGGGGCGCGGTCATCGCCAAGACTGTTTCGCTCGACGCAAGCAAGGTTGTGAACGTCACCCCGCGCTACGGCAAGCTCATGGCCGGCGATGGCAAGGAAGTCATCGGCTGGGAAAACATCGAGCTGATCAGCGACCGACCGTTCAAGTTGTGGGAGGAGGAGTTCAAGAAGTGCAAGCAGATGCACCCCGAGGGCGTGCTCATCGCGAGCATCATGGAGGAATACAACAAGGACGCGTGGATCGAGATCGTGAAGCGTTGCGAGGCGTCGGGCGTGGATGCGTTTGAACTGAACTTCTCCTGCCCGCATGGCTTGCCCGAGCGCAAGATGGGCGCGGCGATGGGCCAGGACCCGGACATTCTCGAAGAAGTTTGCGGCTGGGTGAAGTCCGCGGCGACGAAACCGTTCTGGGCGAAGATGACGCCGAACATCACGCACATCGAAGACCCCAGCCGCGCGGCCTTGCGCGGCGGCGCGACGGGACTCGCGGCCATCAACACCATCCGCAGCGTCATCGGTGTGAACCTCGACACGCTCCGCCCCGAGCCGACGGTCGAGGGCTACACCACGCCGGGCGGTTATTCGTCGAAGGCCGTGAAACCCATCGCGCTGCGCATGGTCATGGAGATCGCCACGATGATTCGCAGCGAATTTCCCGGACGCTCCCTCTCCGGCATCGGCGGCATCGAGAGCGGTTACGACGCGGCGCAATTCATCCTGCTCGGCGCGGACACGGTGCAGGTCTGCACCGGCGTGATGAAGTTCGGCTACGAATGCGTGAAGCCGATGTGCGAAGAACTGCTGACCTTCATGGCGAGGCACAAGTTCGAGACGCTCGCCGATTTCAAAGGCAAGAGCCTCGATTACTTCACCACGCACGCCGACCTCGTGAAACGTCAGACGGAGCGCAAGGCCGCGCAGAAAGCCGCCGCTGCCGCACCCGCGCCCGCGAAGAAAATGGTCCAGGCCGATGGCGAATGGAGCGGCGATGATTTCGTGAAACAATCCAACGCGCTCGCGCGGGACTTAAACGCATGAGCGGCCCGATGGAATTGCGCGACGCCCCTTCCCCTCCTCCCTCGACGGGGCGGAACGTTGCGGCTACGCTCCGGCACATGTCAGCGATCTTGGAAATTCCCGAAGTCCGCCGCCGCGTTTCGCATCTCAGCGTCGAGGAGTATCATCGCCTCGAAGAGTTCAATGAGAACGGCAAACGCACGGAACTGATTCGGGGCATCCTCATTGAGAAAATGTCCAAATCTCCACTTCACTTCGCCGTCTCCAAACATATCTACGACTTGCTACAGCGCCTGGTCTCTGGCGGGTGGATGGTCCGGCAGGAAGGCCCGCTGACCCTGGCTGATTCCGAACCAGAACCGGATGTGGCGGTCGTAAGGGGCGAGGCACGCGACTTCATCCAGCAACATCCCGCGACCGCCGGACTCGTCGTCGAAGTCGCCGTTTCCAGCGCGGTGCTCGACCGGGAAAACACGTCGCTCTATGCAGAAGCGAGCGTCACCGAATATTGGATCGTTCTTGCGAAGGAGCGTCAGGTGGAAGTGTACCGCGAGCCATTGCAAGGACGCTACGCGCAGAAGCGGTTGTATCACGCGGGCGAGACCATTGACTGCGCCGGGGTGCCGGGCGTGAGCGTTCGCGTTTCAGAAATCTTCCCCTAAATCTCATGCCCACATGCCCGAACTTTATCGGCGGCGAATGGCGCGCGCCGTCGAACACACCTACCTCGCCGATCTACAACCCTTCGACTGGCGAAGTGATTGCCGAATGTCCCATCGGGACGGCGGCGCATGTGGACGAAGCCGTGCAGGCGGCGGCGGCGGCGTTTCCCGCATGGCGTGACACGCCACCGGTCGAGCGGGCGCGGGTTTTCTTCCGCTACCGGCAGGTGCTCGAAGCAAACTTTGATCGCATCTGCGCCAGCGTTTCACGCGAGCACGGCAAGACGCTCGTCGAGGCGCGCGGCAGTATTTTTCGCGGAATGGAAAATGTGGAATACGCGTGCGGCATCCCGTCGCTCCTCATGGGCGACACGCTTGAGAACATTGCGCGCGGCGTGGATTGCGAGACGATGCTGCAACCGCTCGGCGTCTGCGTCGGCATCACGCCGTTCAACTTTCCCGCGATGGTGCCCATGTGGATGTTCCCGACCGCGCTCGCGTGCGGAAACACCTTCGTGCTGAAACCGAGCGAGAAGGTGCCGCTCACGGCGGTGCTCATCATCGAGTTGCTCGAACAAGCGGGCTTGCCGAAAGGCGTGCTCAACATCGTCCACGGCGGACGTGACGTGGTGGATGCGCTGCTCACGCATCCGAAGGTGAAGGCCATTTCGTTCGTCGGTTCCACGCCCATCGCGCGACACATCTACGAGACTGGCACCAAGAACGGGAAGCGCGTGCAAGCCAACGGGGGCGCGAAGAATTACATCGTGGTGATGCCCGATGCGGACGTGCCGAAGACCGTCGAGGCGCTCTCGGCGGCGGCGTTTGGTTGCGCAGGCGAGCGTTGTATGGCGGGTTCAACGGCAATCACGGTCGGGGCGGCGGCGGAGCGATTGCTGCCTACGCTCGTTGATGCCGCGAAGGCGATTCGAGTCGGACGCACCGACATCGCGGCCTCGCAGCCCGACATGGGACCAGTCATCACCGCGCAGCATCGTGAGCGCGTGATGAGCCTCGTCGCCAGCGGTGAACAGGAAGGCGCGAAGATTCTTTGCGACGGACGCAGCGTGAAAGTGCCCGACGCACCAAAAGGCTTCTATCTCGGCGCGACCATCATTGACCAAGTGCAGCACGGCATGACCCTTGCGCGTGAAGAAGTCTTTGGCCCCGTGCTGAACGTGATGCGGATGGACGATCTCGACCACGCCATCGAGCAGGCGAACAAGTCCGCCTTCGGCAACGGCGCGGCCATCTTCACCAATTCCGGCAAAGCCGCGCGCGAGTTCAAGCATCGCGTGAAGGCCGGCATGATCGGCATCAACGTCGGTGTGCCCGCCACGATGGCGATGTTCCCGTTCACCGGCTGGGACGAATCGTTCTTCGGCGACCTGCACATCCAGGGCAAGGAAGGCGTGCAATTCTACACGCAACAAAAAGTCGTGAGCACGCGCTGGTTTGGCGAAGGCGTCGGCGACGTCTGGAAAAAGTGATGGGCGTCGAAGCGGAGCGCGCGGCGATTCATGATTAACCATCACGTCAAAGTTTTTCCCTCCAAGGCACCGCTTCCCAAGTGCGAGCAATTCGCCTGGAAAATCGCCGAGGTCGCCTCCGACCGCGCGCCGGTCCTGCCCGAAGTCGCGGAGATGATCGTCAATCGCGTCATCGACAACGCCGCCGTCGCCCTCGCCGCCATCAACCGCGCGCCCGTCGCCAATGCGCGCACGCAGGCGCTGGCCCATCCGCGCGATGGCGGCGCGACGGTCTTCGGAATGCCCGCGAGCCAGCGCTTCGAGTGCGAATGGGCGGCGTGGGCCAACGGCGTGGCCGTGCGCGAACTGGACATGCACGACACGTTTCTCGCGGCGGATTACTCGCATCCGGCGGACAACATTCCGCCACTGTTCGCCGTGGCGCAGCAGTGCGGGCGCAGCGGCGCGGACTTGGTGCGCGGTCTGGCCGTGGCCTACGAAATCCAAATGGATTTGGTGCGCGGCATCTGCCTGCACGAGCACAAGAAGGATCACATCGCGCACCTTTGCCCGGCCGCTGCCGCCGGGATCGGCGCGATGCTCAGGCTCGACACTGATACCATCTATCAGGCGGTTCAACAGGCGGTGCATGTCGGCTTTTCGACTCGGCAGTCGCGCAAGGGCGAGATTTCCAGTTGGAAAGCCTACGCGCCCGCCCACGCCGGCAAGCTCGCCATCGAAGCCGTGGATCGCGCGATGCGCGGCGAGAACAGTCCCTCGCCGATTTACGAGGGTGAGGACAGCGTCATCGCGTGGATGCTTGGTGGCAAAGACGCGGGCTACGAAGTGCCGCTGCCCGCGACCAGCGAGCCATGCCGCGCGATTCTCGATTCCTACACCAAGGAACATTCCGCCGAATACCAGGCGCAGGCATGGATTGACCTCGCGTTTCGCCTTCGCCAACAAGTTCCTGACTTGAGCGCTATCAAGTCAGTGCTGATTCACACGAGCCAACACACGCACGCCGTCATCGGCACCGGCGCGAACGACCCGCAGAAGCTCGACCCGCACGCCAGCCGCGAAACGCTAGACCACAGTCTGATGTTCATCTTCGCCGCCGCGCTGCACACGGGCTTCTGGCATCATGTGAAGAGCTACGCGGCCGAAGTTGTCCGCCTTCCGGACGTGATCGCGCTCTGGCAGAAAATCAAAACGGTCGAAGATCCGGCGTGGACGGCCCGTTACCACGCCACGGACCCAAATCAAAAAGCCTTCGGTGGCCGCGTCGAAATCACTTTCGCTGATGGTCGCAAGCTCACCGACGAAATCGCCGTGGCCGACGCGCATCCACTCGGCGCGCGCCCCTTCGCGCGCGCTGGCTACCTCCGCAAGTTCCAGACGCTCACCGAAGATTTCCTTTCGCGGGAAGAAAGCGAACGCTTCCTCGCCGTCGCGCCACGCTTGCCAGAACTCAACGCCGCTCAACTCGCCGAACTCAATCTCACGCTACCGCCCGGACGGCTGACTTGCGCCGAGCGCGACTGCCGTGGCATTTTCTGACGCGATGATCTTCGCCAAAAAATTGCCTGCCCAGAAGCGCGCTGAGTTTTGTGCCGCTTTGACGTCTGGGCGGCTGCTGCGTTTTCCCGGCGCGTTCTCGCCGCTGGTCGCGATGCTCATCGAGCGGCAAGGCTTCGAGGGTGTTTACGTTTCGGGCGCGGCGCTCGCGGCGGATTTGGGG